>PLNZ01000129.1 GCA_003142915.1 Ignavibacteriales bacterium
TCAATTATTTTAATAAGATCTTCCTTAGCAACTTCATCTTTTTCCCTGTGAGAGAATAGGAGAAGATCTTTTACTATTCTTCCGCACCGGGCAGACTCATTTGAAATTAATTCAAGATAGTCTATAAGTTTTGAGTGTTCGGCTTCCTTTTGCAGCGCTTTTAGTTTTTTTGCTATCAGCTTGCTNNTTTTTCAATTTGATTTAACTGGCTATATATATTCTTTAGTTCCTCCGTCTTTTCAATTACCTTATCATTTAAAGTGTCAGACCAATTTTTAATTTCTTTATATGCTCCATCCAGTTTACCTGACATATCATTAAACCGGTGCGCCATTTGCCCCAGTTCATTTTTTGTGTTNNAAATAATAATTGTAATAAGCACTGATGTCAGAATAGTCTCCTTAGTATTTTTTGCAATTATTTCATCAAGTTTATCAAGAGAAACCACAACATCAAGTACGCCCAGAACCTGAACTTTTGAAGAATGCGCATGACAATTTTCGTTAGAGCAGTCAGCTTCATTTTGAATCGGGTTAATTAATCCAAGTACTCTTTTATTCTCAATATTCCGGTAAATCCTGATTCTATTATTGATTGATAATTTGTTAAGTGGTACGTTACTATTATGGCAGGCAATACAGGCTTCGGCAGTTACATTAACATTTTTCTTAATTTCGGTAGAGTCAGTTGAAAATATGATCGTCCCCTGTTTATTATAAATACGAATAATATTAACGCCGACTTCTGTTCCTAGAGTTTTAATAATCTGGTGCACATCTTCCCGTCTGTTAAGCAGCATACCATATCTTGTTGATTTTTTAATCAGATCGCTGATATTATTAGCGCTTTGATATCGTGCTTCGGTTAAATATTCATCAAGATTTTTTATAATAAAGTAAGTATAAACAGAAAGGATACTGAAAAGTATCAAAGAAATGGAAATTATCAGCCGGACACTTAATCTATTTAATATTTTAGTTTTCATAATAACGCTGCCCCCATTATTGTAAAATTATATATAAGTTTTGCCACTTACAATAAATTAATTATAACGGCTGTTTTTTTAATCAGTGTACAAAAATCAACTAATTATTTTAATGTATCGAACGGGTGTTTATATTGTTTGGCTATGGTTGAATGATATGACATGATATTGGACTTTGCCGTTTCTTCATAAAACGGCCTCAATAAAATTGATTTATAAAATTAAAGAGTTAAGTATTTCTCTATATTTATCATTACCCAAAAGCTGATGTAAGTATTTAATCCGGATGCCGCCATCCTGCATGGTGGGGCCAACTTTGGGATAAGATGTTTTTATCTCTTTTATAATTTTTATAGACTTCTGATGCAATAAATCCCATTCCGTGTGATCTAATTTTCCGGCGGAAATCTCCTGCGAAATAGATCCGATTATTGCAAACCACTTAGATTTCATTGGATCATCTGCAGGGTTATTTACTTTATCGTAAATAAAAAAATTCATCGGCGCAGATAAACTAATCGTCCCCCATTCGCCGAAGAAATTCATAACAGTCTGCCCGGATGAAATATTTTTCCCGGCACCGCACTCCATCATCATTCCGACATTATCAAGGTAACTAATCAATACAGGGTTAACGCCGAGATAATAAGTATTCGGCAGTATCTGCCTTGCAATAAGATTGTTTCTTAAATAAATAATTTGATCATCGTACTTAATATTTTCCAGCTTATTTAAAACAATATTTATTACATTCGGCACTCCGCAAGATGTATGTTTGTCATCGCTTGAAAAGTTTCTGATTACTTCATCAAACGGACAGCTCTCACAATCAAATTTTTTATCGCACAATTTATATTCAATGACACCGGAAGCCATCCATATACATTTAAGCATTTCGTAATTACTGCCGGAAAATTCATTCTTATTGTTCATTTTATTCACTTAAAATGTTTAATTCATTAATGGGATGATTGAGGAATTTATTTGTCCGAATTATTTCCATTTCTATTTTTGCCGTCACACGTTTTATTGTTAGATTCTCCGGCATCTTTTGATTTCCCACCGTCATACATTGTTGCACCAACCAGACCAATACAGTGCTCATTAATTTCTTCATTATTATTAACAACTCTGTCCCTTTTTCTTTTTTTAGATGCCAGCGGATCAACTACAAATTTAATAAGCAAATCAACTGCAGCGAAAACTATAACCAGTATTAATAAAAATGTCCACATGTTCTTCTCCGTGTGTTTTTATTTTAATTTCATCAAATAAAAATCAATTCACATACCAGCGTTAAATTAGCTCTTACCGGTGAAATATTCCATTATAAATTAAAGAGTTACAATAATTAAAAGAAACCAGCACACTATATATTGTATATATTATAAACAGCAGCTTGTAGAGAATTGAATCAATTAATTAATGTTTATGTATTACAAATAGTCTTCGCAAAGGATTAGAGTAACTTATTGAATGAGCATTCGGATGTTTGAAATTTAAATAAATTCTAATAAAATAATAGATAATTCAGATTTTTTGCTTTAGCGGAATATTATTTCTCTTTCTCAATAACAGCAAACAGGTTTTGAATGAATTATCACAAGCGAGAAGTATATATAATAATTCAACAATCATATAATAAAAAAATGCTGATTACTGCTTATAATTTAGACTTTGTCGTAGTATTTATATCGGGCTAAATGATTAAAAAAGTTGGCATAGTTTTCTATTAAACGGCGTATTATAAACAATATTGATGAAGTTATTTTTTACCTCACCTAAAGTGGAGGGGAAAAGTGAAAAAACAAAATAGAAGAGATTTTTTTAAAACTGCCGCAATCCTTGGAACAACAATTGCCGGCATATCGACAAAAACAGCAAAAGCAGAAGCCAAAAATATTCTTTCGGAAGACCGGATGGGAGTACTTGTAGATACTACTGTCTGCATAGGATGCCGGAACTGTGAGTGGGCATGCAAGAATGCTCATGACCTGTCTTCAGGACCTCTTGAAAAATACGGCGACTGGTCGGTATTTAAGCATATGAGGCGCCCGGATGCAAAATCTTTAACCGTAGTGAATGAATATAATAATCCGAAAAATGCCAACATACCTATTAATGTAAAAGTACAATGCATGCATTGCGATCATCCGGCATGTGTTTCCGCATGTATAGTGGGAGCATTTTCTAAAAATGAGAACGGAGCAGTAACCTGGAATACAAAAAAATGTATAGGCTGCCGGTATTGTATGGTAGCTTGTCCATTCCAGGTACCTGCATTTGAATATGATAAAGCAATAAACCCTGAAATAAGAAAATGCGACTTCTGTTTTGAACGTACAAAAGTCGGTAAGCTTCCTGCATGTGTGGAAATTTGTCCCGTTGAAGCCCTTACTTACGGGTCGAGGAATGATCTTATTAAGATTGCCCGAAACAGGATTAAACGTAATCCCGAATTATATAAAAGTCATATTTACGGCGAATACGAAGTTGGTGGGACATCCTGGCTTTATATAGCAAGTGAAGAATTTCAAAAACTTGCATTCCCAAAACTCAATGATAAACCTGCGCCCGGTGTATCTGAATCTATTCAGCATGGAATATTTGCATACTTTGTTCCTCCCGCTTCGCTTTATGCACTGCTTGGGGGGTTAATGTGGATTACTAAAAAAAGAAAAGATTCCGGGGAGGCTGAATGATGAACTCATACATGAAGCCAACCCCTGTTTCAAAAAAGTTTTTTACTCCCGGAGTGATTGTATTAGTCGTTCTTGCAATAAACGGACTGACATTTCTCTTTGCACGATTGGTTTTTGGAATAGGCTCCGTAACAAATCTTAATAACCAATATCCCTGGGGCATATGGATAGGTATAGATGTGGCAGCAGGTGTTGCTTTAGCTGCCGGAGGATTTACTACCGCAGCGCTTGGACACGTAATACACAGAACTCACTATCAAGATATTGTCCGTCCTGCATTACTAACAGCGCTTCTCGGGTATACTTTTGTCGCATTAAGTGTCTCTATGGATATAGGAAGATGGTATTATATCTGGCATCCTCTGATTATGTGGAATGGGACATCCGCTCTTTTTGAAGTTGGTATCTGCGTAATGATATACATGACTGTTCTATATATCGAGTTTCTTCCCATTATTACGGAAAGATTTATTAATCATGTTCACCTGCGGGGTATTCTTTCCACATTGAACAGACCGGTTGAAAAAATGTTGCTTCTTCTTGACCGCGGGCTTTCAAAGGTAATGTTTGTGTTTATTATACTTGGCGTCGTTCTTTCAACTTTACATCAATCGTCATTGGGAACTCTAATGATAATTGCCGGACCTAAAATGCACCCGCTCTGGCAAACTCCGGTTCTTCCATTATTGTTTCTGCTTTCCGCAATTTCCGTAGGATTTCCGATGGTAATATTCGAATCAATTCTTGCATCCCGATCATTCGGGTTAAAGCCTGAAATGAAAATCCTTTCAAGTCTTGGCACTATGGTAGCTCCTATTCTTGGTGTTTATTTAGCATTCAAAATAGGGGATATGTTTATCCGGGAGACCTTTGTTTACTTAACAGAATTTAATACTGCAAGTGTAATGTTTGTAATCGAAGTTTTGTTCGGAGTAATAATTCCATTACGTATGTTTTTATCAAAAGAAGTTCTCAAATCACCTCTATGGTTGTTTATTGCTTCAAGCCTCGTAATATTCGGCGTGTTGTTAAATAGGATAAATAATTTTGTAACTGCTTATACTCCGCCTTATTCGTTTGGATCTTATTTTCCTTCCATTGGTGAAATTTCCGTGACCATAGGTTTTGCATCATTATTAATTCTGCTGTATAGGATTATAGTGCTTAACTTCCCGATAATAAGCCTCCCGGATAAACATTATACTCCTCATACCAAATTTGCCATAAAGGGAAGTGAACAATGAAAAAGTTTGTTTTAATATATATTCTTATTTCTGTTTCAGTTGTTTTTAACCAGACTAAACTTTCAAAAAAGCATCCTGATTTAAATAAATTATCATGCAAAACATGTCATGCCTGTGAGGTACCGACACAAAAAGATCCTTGTCTTATATCCTGTCCCCGTAATAGTATGGTTTCGGTTAACCAGGAGGCAGGAAAGACGGCGGATATTATTACTCTCAATGAGCTCTCAAAAAAGTATATGCCGGTTATTTTTCAGCATAAAGCACATGCACAAATGTCTGAAATGTCCGGCGGATGCGTTACATGCCATCATTATAATACAGACGGCCCTATACAGCCGTGTAAAAACTGCCATGAATCTGAACGCAAAAGAGAAGATATAAGCAAGCCCGATCTGGAAGCCGCATACCACCGTCAATGTATTAACTGCCACCGCGAATGGAGCCATGAGAATAATTGCGTTTCGTGCCATGCATTGAAGACGGGAAATGAGTCATTAGCTAAAAAGAACGATGATAAAAAACTTACGGGCAAAGATCATCCTAAATTAGTAGAGCCGGCAAAGGTTGTTTATGAAACAAATTACAACGGAGGAATGATTGTTACATTCTTTCATGATGAACATAATAAAATCTTCGGCGCAGAGTGCATAAACTGTCACCAGCAGGAAAATTGTTCAAAATGCCACGATAAAAATAATCCTGCACCGGTTCAGCAGCAGGCACCGGGTACGCCATTTAAAATTCACAAAACAGCAGATCAACATCATAAGCCCTGCTTCACATGCCACAAAAACGATAATTGCAATTTATGCCATTTAGATAAACCATCCGGACCATTCAATCATGAGGTAAGAACAGGCTGGGCATTGAATAAATTTCATCAGAAGCTTTCATGCACAAAATGCCATACTTCATCTTCTAAAGGAATGGATACTCACAGCACATTTATTAAATTGGATAACAAGTGCCAAAGCTGTCATAAAAACTTTTCTGCCGGTAGTTTTGATCACAAAGTCACAGGACTAAAGTTAGACGAAAATCATAAAGATTTAGAATGTAGTTCATGCCATGAAAGTGAGGATTTTTCAAAAACCCCGACATGCAAAGGCTGTCATGATGATAAAAGTTTCCCTAAAAATAGACCCGGGGAACAGGTTTCTTTAAGAGATATAAAGAAAAAATAAGCTTTAAATTGTTGCTAAAAATTACTTAGATTATATGGACAAATTAAATGTGATAAAATTGGCATTAGAATTTATAAACCATGTTTAAGAAGATTGGTTTTAAATTAATATTAGCAGTGGGTATAACTGCTCTTCTGACGATTGGAATCTTTTCCTATTTTAATATTCAATCGCACAGCAGCAGCCTTCTGGCAGAAGTTGAACGAGGTGCAAACCAGTTAAGCGAGACCGTAAAAAACGGCACCCGTTATGATATGCTCCTCAACCAAAGAGACCGCATCTTAAGAAATATCAATACAATCGGACAGCAACCGGGTATTAGGGACGTTCGTATTCTTAATAAATCCGGGGAAATAATTTATTCTTCACACCGGGATGATATTGGGAAAATGGTTGACAAAAAAGCCGAAAGCTGCTATGCATGCCACACTGCCGGTAAACCGCTTGAAAGACTCCCTATTAAAGACAGAACAAGGTTTTTTAGAATAAACCCCGATTCCTCAAGGGTAATGGGAATTATCAGCCCAATTTATAATGAACAGTCATGTTATGAAGCAGACTGCCATGCTCATTCAAAATCACAAACTGTTCTTGGAGTTCTTGATGTAACTATGTCACTGGATGAAGTTGATAAGCAGATAAAAAAAGGTGAGATGGAGATTGTAATCTTTGCAATTTCCGCAGTTTTTGCTTTAAGCTTCATTATTGGTTTCTTCGTAAGAAGATGGGTTGATAAGCCCGTGAAAGAATTACTGAATGCAACCAACCAGGTTAGTACCGGTAATTTAAATTATACTATTAAAGACCGGCGTGATGATGAAATGGGAAGCCTTGCAAAGTCATTTAACAATATGACTAAGAAACTTTCAGAAGCACGACTGCAATTATTTCAATCGGATAAAATGGCATCTTTGGGAAGACTTGCAGCAGGCGTTGCGCACGAAATAAATAACCCGCTCACAGGAGTACTTACCTATAGCAGTTTTCTTCTTAAAAGAGCAGGGAATAATCCTGAACTGCAGGAAGATTTAAAAGTAATTGTACGCGAAACTATACGAAGCCGCGAGATTGTAAAAAGCCTTCTCGATTTTGCACGGCAGTCTGTACCGAAGAAGAATGAAGCAAATATAAATGAAATTATAGGACATGCGATAAGCGTTGTGGAAAACCAACTTTCTATAGACCATATCAGATTGATTAGAAATCTTGACTCAAGCCTGCCGGCTATAACCGTCGATTCAAATCAAATTCAGCAGGTAATAATAAATCTGCTTGTAAATGCCCACGATGCTATTGGAAAAGACGGATCTATTACAATCACATCATCAAAGTTAAGTTTGTCGCCTTTTGGAATTACGCACATTAAAAAAGCTATTTGCCCGAAACGTCATGACTTAACAGACAATGAAGTAAAAATCGACGGCATGTCTTCAATAAAAATAAAAGCACGATGCGGTGGAAATGAAGGTTTTATAAATCTTGATCCTGTTTACGGTAAGAGCCGTCATCAATACGGTATTGATATAGACATAAAAAAAGAAATTTCTTTTATATGCCCGCAGTGCAATGTATCCTTAATTGTTGAAGGGAAAAAATGCCCTAAATGCGAAGCGCCTGTTTATAATTTTGAAATTCCATCGCAGGGTATTTTTGAAGGATGTACACGAAAAGGATGCGACTGGCAGAAATGGGATGCTGTTGATGCCGGCGGTCAAAAAGTTTATATTGAAATAAGAATTGCCGATACCGGCATTGGTATTTCAAAAGATGATCTTTCAAAAATTTTCGAGCCGTTCTTCAGTACAAAAGGACAAAAAGGCACAGGCCTGGGGCTTGCGGTTATCTGGGGCATAGTGGATAACCATAACGGTACCATAAATGTTTATAGCGAATTAAACAAGGGTACTACATTTATCATTCGTCTGCCCATGCAGTATTCAAGCTAAGAGATGAGGAAGCAATTTGATATATTAGTATTAGATGATGAAAGCGTTATTATTAATGCTGTTGATAAAATATGCAGCGCAGAAGGATTGAAGGTTGATACTTCCACCGATGCAGGCGATGCTCTTTTAAAGGTTGAAAAGAATTCTTACCGTTTGATTATTTCGGATATAATGATGCCCGATATAGACGGGTTCCAATTTCTTGATGCTCTTTCAAAGATGAAAATAAAAACACCTATTATCATTACAACAGGATTTTCAACAGTTGAAAATGCTGTAAAATCACTTTATAATGGGGCTATCGATTTTATTCCAAAACCGTTCAGCGCAGATGAATTAATTTCTTCTGTTTCCCGCGGATTGAAATATTTTGACATACAGAAAAAATTATGTGAATCAAAAAATTCGGTAAATGACGCATCAATTATTTATGTACCATGCCCTGCAAAATATTTTCGCTTAGGATATGCCAGCTGGGCAGCTCCGGATAATTCCGGCTCTGTTTTAATAGGCGTAACCGATTTATTCCTTAGGACGATAGATTCTATATCAGAGATTAAATTATCAAAGGTTGACGATGAGATTATACAGGGAAATTCCTGCGCACAGGTTAAGTCAAAAGACTATCTTATCCATACTGTATTGAGCCCTGTAAGCGGTAGAATTTTGGAAAAGAACACCCAGCTTTTAAATAATGCAAGCATTGTGGAAAAAGATCCATACTTCAACGGTTGGTTTTATAGAATAATCCCGTCGGATAATGAATTTGAACTGACGCAATTAATTCCGTGCAGTTCTGATCGTCTGTAATGGATAATAACAGCTTATTTTAATTTATATTTTATTTTTTTAAAGACAATTCAAGAAAATTAAAAACGGGATAAATTGAAAAATATTTTTAAGGAGAATTAAATATGCCTCTACTTATTTTAGCAGTAATATTATTTGTTATCGCGGATATTTTTATAAGGTATTTCAGTAAAAAGTATAAAGAGAAACAATTAAAAAAGGACCGCGAAGCTGCATTAGTTGTTAGTTTAAACCTGGATTTTACCAGGGAAGCAAAAACATTAAAGAGGGTTGAAATTGAAGACCCTAAAGCAAAAATTCTTTGTGTTGATGATGAACCAATTATCCTTGACAGCTTTAGAAAGATTTTGGTTATAGACGGTTATTCCGTCGATACTGTTGAAAGCGGTAAAGAAGCTCTTGGGCTTATTCAGTCACATCATTATGATTTTGCCTTTACCGATTTAAAGATGCCCGAAATGAGCGGCGTTGATGTAACAAAATCAGTGAAGCATTTAAGACCGGATATTGATGTAGTTATTATAACCGGTTATGCAACTGTAGAAACTGCCGTTGAGTGTATGAAGTACGGCGCTATGGATTATGTGCAGAAGCCTTTTACTGAAGACGAACTTCTTGATTTTGTAAAAAAAATTGTTATTAAACGAAATGACCGCATACAAAAACAGCTAAAGCCCAAAGTTCATATAACCCATTTGCCGGAATCAAAGCATTTTCTTACTTATGAATTTGCAATACCCGGCGGTGTTTTCATTTCAGCCGGACATAGTTGGGTAAGCATGGAACAGGACGGCGCTGCAAAAATCGGTATTGATGATTTTGCGAAAAAATTAATCGGTAAGATAGACTCAATTGAATTCCCCAATTTAGGCATGGTTGTTAAAAAAGGTCAGCCTTTATTTACAATAAAACAGGGTGTACGTTCGGTTACATTCAATTCGCCCGTAAGCGGTAAAGTTACACGCATTAATACCGTACTAAAAAGCGATCTTGAGGTTTTGGATATTACTTCATACAATAGTAACTGGATTTGCATTATAGATGCCGATGATCTCGATTCGGAATTGAAAGATTTGACTATAGGCAAAACGGCAGTTTCATTTTATGAAAATGACCTTGACCGCTTTATTGAGTTAAGAAATAAATCCGTTATACCCAAAGACGATGTGCCACGCCTGGAGAATGAATTATATATAGGTGAATTTGAAAAGATGGACGACTCAGACTGGGATAAAATGGTAGCTGAATTTTTTAAGAGATAGTTTTATTTTAGTGAAGAATAAAAAATTATATAATATAAGTTCTTATTAATCAGCAGCCATGATACCGGACAGAATACAAATTGAATTCGGCGACATTACAAAATTAGAAGTAGATGCTATTGTAAATGCCGCCAACACTTCTTTACTTGGCGGAGGAGGAGTAGACGGCGCAATTCATAAAGCAGCGGGACCGGAACTCTTAGAATACTGCCGGAATTTAAACGGCTGCGCTACCGGTGAAGCAAAAATTACACCCGGGTTCAAACTGCATGCAAAATATATAATTCATACTCCTGGACCAAAATGGAGAGAAGGACGAGTTAATGAGGATGTTCTTCTTGCAAATTGTTATAAAAACAGTTTGAAACTCGCAGTTGAAAATAATATAAAAACCATAGCTTTTCCGGCAATAAGTACAGGCGTATACTGTTTCCCCGTTAAAAGAGCAACTAATATCGCGCTTAATGAAGCGATAAATTTTCTCGCTAAGAATGAGAAAATAGAAAAAATAATTTTCATTTGCTACGACATTACCACTTTTGATGTTTATAAAAGATTAACGGGCGGGTATCCGTAATACCGGATAGAACAAAAAAAATTTTATAAGGCACCGAATTATTTCAGAAACAATATTGAAACTCCGGCTACCGCAAGCACGGCACCGCTTACCGCCTGCCAGTTAAGTTTTTCTTTATAAACATATCTTGCTATAGGCAGCATTATTATTGGCATTGTAGACATTAAAGTTGCAGCAATTCCGACTTTTGTATGTTCAACTGCAATCAAACTGAATGTTACACCTAAGTATGGTCCTAAGATTGTACCTATAATTGTAGATTTTAATGCTTTTAGATCATTTGAAAAGACTTTGACGGGGTTTTTATATTTTTGAGTCAGGAGGACAATAGGAAACAAGATAATAACAGAGGCAGCAATCCTGATAAACGTTGCAACAAAACCGTTTATTTCTCCTTCATTGAAAGCAGCTTTTGCAAATATGAGGCCGCCTGCTTGACCTAATGACCCTAATAAACCATAAATAATTCCTGCACGGCTGGTTTTATACTTAGCACCCGGAGTTTCTTTTCTTTCCACAACAACTAATGTAACTCCGCAAATAGTAATTATTATCCCGAAAATGCCCCATGCACTAATTACCTCATTTAGAAAAATGAATGCGAGTAACCCGCTCATTATCGGGGATAACGACATTAAAAGCATACTGATTCTTGCACCTATGTGCTGAAAAGCTTTGAATAAAAAAGTATCTCCAAAAACAAAACCAATTATCCCGCTGATTGATAAATAAATAATTTGAATTTCAGACAGTTTTAAACTCAACCCCAGTAAGGCGATTGTAATAATTAAAAATATTGCCGCTAAAATTAAGCGGTTAATATTCAACTGCAGGGAGCCAAGCCTTTTGGCTGCCGTAGTAAATGCAAATGATCCGGCAGACCAACAAAAAGCTGTAACAAGAGCGCTTAATTCACCAATAAACTGCATAGATTAAAAATTATTTATTTAAATAATATTTTTAATAAATTAACTTTTTTACACATTATGAAAAAAAAGAATTGAGCTTTATGGATTTGTATAAAAAAATTGAAAATGCTTTCCTTTATACCCGGATTAATGAACCCGGCTACTGAATGAAACCGGGTTCGTTGAACATTATTAAGAATTCTAATTATACGTTATAGTTAACAGCATCTAAACCGAGGAATAAAGAAGTAGTATCCAATTCTTCCTCAATACGCAGAAGCTGATTATATTTTGCAATTCTGTCTGTTCTGGAAGCAGAACCGGTTTTAATCTGTCCTGCATTTGTAGCTACTGCGATATCAGCAATAGTAGTATCCTCAGTCTCACCTGAACGGTGGCTGATAATCGAAGTATATCCGGCTTTCTTTGCCATTTCAATTGCATCCAATGTTTCTGTTAAAGTTCCGATTTGATTCACTTTTATAAGGATAGAGTTAGCTACGCCAAGCTCAATACCTTTTGCCAGGAATTCAGTATTTGTTACAAATAAATCGTCACCGACCAATTGAACTTTTCCGCCGACTTTATCTGTCAACAACTTCCAGCCGTCCCAGTCAAATTCGGACATTCCATCTTCCAAAGAAATAATAGGATATTTATTAATCCAGTTTGCCCAGTAATCAACCATCTTTTCAGGTGACATAAACGATTTATCCGACTTGAAAAATTGATAAGCTTTCTTGTCGTTATCCCACATTTCACTTGCTGCAGGATCTAAGGCAATACATATATCGCTGCCCGCTTGATACCCGGCTTTTTCTATTGCTTCAAGGATTAGTTCAAGGGCTTCTTCATTTGATTTTAAGATTGGTGCAAAACCGCCTTCATCACCGACAGCGGTGTTGTAACCTTTTTTACCAAGTACGGATTTTAAAGAATGGAAAGTTTCTGCACCCATTCTTAATGCTTCTCTAAAGTTGGGAGCGCCAACCGGCATAACCATAAACTCCTGGAAGTCTACATTATTATCTGCGTGTTTACCGCCGTTTAAAATATTCATCATAGGAACAGGTAAAGTTCGGGCGTTTGTTCCGCCAATGTAACGATACAAAGGCAAGTCCAAAGCTTCTGCCGCTGCTTTTGCGCAAGCCAGCGAAACGCCGAGAATTGCATTTGCACCGAGATTTGCTTTGTTTGGGGTTCCATCAAGCGC
>PLNZ01000225.1:0-6064 GCA_003142915.1 Ignavibacteriales bacterium
TAGCGCTGGCGGTAGCGCAGCTCTTTATCTGCAAACTGATCGTGAATGACTTTATTACCGTTTTCATCTACAGTTTCTTTGGCAATCGGCAGAGGTCTAATGCTTTTTGCAAGCAGTTCTAATGTAGTAACATGCACGGAAACTTCACCGGTTTTGGTCATGAATACAAAGCCTTCAATTCCTACAATATCTCCAATATCCATTAACTTAAAGGCATCATATTTCTCGCCTATATCATCTTTACGCAAATAGATCTGTATTCTGCCAAGATGATCCTGTATATGGGCAAAAGAAGCTTTACCCATACGCCTTAAAGCCATTATTCTGCCGGCAAACCTTACAACTCTTTTTGCATACTCGACAAAATTTTTCTTAATATCTTCTGAATTTGAATTTACCTCGAACGAATAAGCAAACGGCTCCACTCCTTTTGACTTTAATGCATCCAGTTCTTCATAACGTCTTTTAATTAATACATTAATATCTTGCTGATCATTTGTCTCCACGTATCCTCCACTTATTTCCTTTTAAAGTTTGCAATTCGCAAACATACTAAATCTTGTATATTTTCTGCTAATTTTACGGGTACGCTAAAATTATTTACAATAATTGAAAAAGCAATTGGTTCATTATCGCCCGTAAAAGCATACCCTGAAAGATTTCTCACGCTTTCCAAATAACCGGGTTTCGCACGAATTTTACTCTGTGCTTTTGTATTCTGCATTCTGTCACCAAGCGTACCGTCAACACCTGCAATAGGAAGTGAATTGAAAAACGGAATAAAATATCGGCTTTTGTACATATAGCTAAGAAGTGCAACTATCTGTCTGGGTGTGACTAAATCAAGGCGTGAAAGTCCGCTTCCGTCAACTATATTCATACTTTCCGGGTTAATTCCCATCTCTTTTAAAACTCGTCCCTCTGTACTTAACCCGTTGGCTACAGTACCATAACCTTTTGTTTCTAAACCAATAGCTTTAAGTATTTGTTCCGCATACAGGTTTTGACTTTGTTTGTTTGTTACTTTAATAATTTCTTTTAACGGCTGTGAATACTGGGTAAATAAAGGCCTCATCTTCGAATAATCCAGGGTATTTGCCATATCATTTACACCAATAGGATAACCATCAAGTAAAATTCCCTTCCGTTTCAAAACATCCTTCAATACGACCATAGCATATTGGGTAGGATTATTCACAGTGACATAAGTCTTGACTGAATCCGAGTTGTCTCGAATAGTTCCGAAAATGGTTATTACGCTAGTACCAGGTTCACGGTAAGTTTCAATGGCAGTATTGGAATCCTTTGGAACTGTAATGGCCTTATTTAGAATAATAACATATTTAGTATCCGGCGCAACCATAACCTCAGGCTGGTGTGATTTTTTATTGACCGTAACGACAATGTCTACACAATTATCATTAAAACATATTGCGCTGGAAGGAGCGGCAAACCAATTGCTTTCATAGTCCCATGCCCAGCCTGCTCCAAGTCCAACATCGTCAAAAGCATTATCATCGCCTACTATGTTGCCGGTTATTTCATCAATGCCGATATTTATGAGTGAGTCTGCCCAGTCGTTATATATTTTCAGCATGTTGCCGTTATAAAATCTTTCGGATATAGTAGGATCACCTCTTCCCTGTACAACAATATCTCCTTTTAAGATTGAGCCGTCTATATATCCATTCATATATAGATTTGTTCTAAATTTATATTCACTGCCGAGTGTTATCAAACCTGTTGATGTTGTAAATAATTTTAAATCGGAAGCAGGAATGAAAAGTTTATCTTCATTTCTCTTATACAAATATTCTCCTGTTTCAAGTGACTGAATTACAACACCCCATTGTGAATTGCTAAAATTCGGATCGTTGAAAATATCATTCATTTGGGACCAAAATTCCGGCACAGAAGAATATGCATACTTGCCTGAAGTATCATTTGCTATTTCTTGAGGAAAATATTGGACTGAAATAATAACCAGTAAAAAGAGTGCACAAATTGATCTACTTACCATAGGTTTTAATAACTCCGGAAATTTCGTCTTTACTTAAAACTCTATATGCACCAACCGGAATATCTGCTGTAATTCCGGCAAAACTTTTTCTATTCAATGCTTCGACTGTATATCCTAAAGCCCCGAACATATTCTTCACAAAATGATTTCTTCCTTCTATCGCTATTACGGTAACAAATTTCCAGTTCTTTTTATCATGGAGTGTAACTTTTATAAATTTGCCTTTAACTCCCTTAATATATATTCCTTTACAAAGCTTCTCTTTATCTTCTCCGGTCAATGTACGGTCTAACTTTACTTCATATTCTCTTGGTATTCTTTTTACCGGATGAGTTAAAAAATTAGAGAACTCTCCGTCATTTGTTAAAATCAGAACGCCGGTAGTATTATAGTCCAGTCTGCCGACTGGAAAAATTTTGTCTCTTGATTTGATTAAATCTACTACAGTTTTCCTATTCTTTTCGTCAATGGTAGTGGTAACTACTCCTTTAGGTTTATTCAGAAGAATATATAATTTCCTTTTTTGAAATATTTTTTCACCATCTAATAAAACAATATCATTAGTCGGATCAACTTTAGCTGAAAGGTCTAAGGCTACTTTATTATTTATGGAAACTCTTCCCTGTAAGATATATTCCTCTGATTTTCGTCGTGAAGATATACCGCAATCCGATAAATATTTATTTAGTCTAATCAGCGTCATCGGATTTTTCTCCTGTTTCTTTTTCTATGTTCTCTTCAATCAGATTCATCATAATTTTTTGTTTCTGTTCAAGGAAGTCTTCGTCCTTCATAATTTCTTCTATTTCGCGTGGCTTCGGTAGGTCGCTAAGCTTATCCAAACCGAAATATTTTAAAAACTCGTTGGTAGTGCTGTACAAAAGCGGTCTTCCGATAGTTTCCGCTCTGCCTGTAATAGCAACCAAACTTTTTTCAAGCAAAGTATTCAAAATATAATCCGAATTCACGCCGCGTATCGTTTCAAGCTCTGGTTTCGTAACCGGCTGCTTGTATGCAATAATTGCAAGAGTTTCCAGAGCCGGCTGGCTTAATCTCCGCTTGCTTTTTTCAGAAGAAAGGAAACCAACGTACTTTGCATATTCAAATCTTGTAGCAAATAAATAGCCGCCCGCAATTTTAATAATTTGAAATGCACTGCTTTTTTCTTGATACATAAAGTTTAGTTCTTCAATACACTTTGCAATTTCTTTGTCGGAAACCTGTATATCCTCACCGTCAATTCCTTTTATTGCTTTTACCAGATCCGGTGCGGATATAGGCTCATCCGAAGAAAATATTAACGCTTCAATTATTGAATTGTATATGTTGTCCATTCTATATTCTGAATATTACAAAGTCATTAAAATTTGGCGATTCTTTAATTCCGATCATACCCATTTTAGCTAATTCGAGAAGCGCCACAAATGTAATTACAATTCTTATTTTTTCTTTCATGCCGTCTACTATGCTCAGGAAATGCAGTTCGGAAAGATCCTCGAGCTTAGATAAAACAAATGAAATCTGTTCATCTATTGTAACATTTATTTTATTTATTTCGTGAAAAACTTCCGGTTTTACGTTGTCAAGAGCTTTTTTAAAAGCTTTTGCAAGATCAAATATAGTAACGTTCTTCAGCAATACTTCATAATCGGGCAGAGTCTCTTTTTCATCCTCAGAAAAATTACTCCTAAAATTAATTTTCCTTTGGGTAGTTTCAAAAAATGCCAGCTCCTCGGACATTTCTTTGTATTTTTTATATTCCAGCAAAGCCTGTATAAGTTCAGCTCTCGGATCTATCTCTTCTCCTTTTTCGTCAACCTCTCTCGGGAGCAGCATCCTTACTTTTATATGCATCAATGTCGAAGCCATTAAAATAAAGTCTCCTGCAACTTCAAGATCAAGCATCTTTATCAGGTTAACGTATTCCAAAAATTCTTTGGTGATTTTTGAAATGGGGATATCATAAATGTTCAGTTCATCCCGCTTGATGAAAAACAATAGAAGATCTAATGGTCCTTCAAACTGATCTAATTTAATCTTATACAAGTTTAACCCAGTTTCATTTTTTCCCGGACTTCGTTCATTGTTACCTGAGCAGTGTTTCTGGCTCTTTTTTCACCGTCTAATAAAATATCCGTTACTTCATTAAGTTTTTGTTCGTAATAATGCCGTTTTTCAATAATAGGATTTAATAGTTCGGAAATTTTAGAAGCGCATTTCATCTTGCAGTCAACACATCCAAGTGCGCCTGAACGGCATGCCGCATTAATTTCAAGTACTTCAGCAGAGATAAATTTTTTATGATATGAAAAAATAAGACATATATCCGGATCGCCGGGATCGCCCTTTCTTATTTTGTTTGGATCGGTTACCGCTTTTTTAATCTTTGCTTTTATTATAGCTGGTTCATCGGAAAGCAGAATAGTATTATTCAAAGATTTGCTCATTTTAGCATTACCGTCAAGCCCCTGAAGTCTTGCAAATTTAGTAAGAAGCGGTTCCGGTTCAGGGAACACGACTCCATACTGGTTATTAAACTTTCGTGCTATTTCCCTTGAAATTTCCACATGAGGTACCTGGTCCTCACCTACTGGTACTGCTCCACCTTTATATAAAAGAATATCCGCAGCCTGCAGTACCGGATAGCCAAGATGACCATATATTACATGTTCAATATGCAAATCCCTTATCTGATCTTTAACAGTGGGATTTCTTTCCAGCCTGTTTACAGTAATAAGCATGCTGAAGATTAGATGTAATTCAGTATGTTCTTTTATTTGCGACTGTCTAAACATCGGACTTTTTATCGGGTCTAACCCGCAAGCCAGCCAATCAATAAGCATCTCTATTGAATCATTATAAATATTCTTTGTTTCAAGTCTTGTTGTTAAAACATGATAATCCGCAATAAGATGATAGCTTTCATAATCATCCTGCAATTTAATCCAATTGTCCAATGCGCCAACTAAATGACCGATGTGAAGTTTTCCGGTCGGTCTCATTCCGCTTAAAATTCGTTTTTTCGTCATAGTTAGAAAAAATTTGAGATAATAATATGAAAAATAATAATAATAGGATAAATAAACTTAATATTTTAGACGGGAAAATTAAATAAGTTATTCTAAGCAAAACTCTTTATGTATAGAAGGAACCCTGCTTGACTAGCAGTCAGGCTCCGTTTTGATTAATGATCGGCTGAATGATTATAAAACACATTAACATGTGATTCATAGACAATCATATTACAAACATTTCAGGAAAGATAAAGATACGGCTTCCAGTTTTCATCGAGCTTGCCGACGACATGCTTAATAAACATTATATGACTTGGCTTAAACGGCATGTTATGCAAAACCATATCAGCTTCTTCAAGGGTTCTGTCGCCTTTTTTATTATTGCATATTGTGCATGCACAAACAAGATTTTCCCATGAGTCATTGCCGCCACGGGATTTAGGTATTACATGGTCTATTGTCAAAGGTAGATCACTTCTTCCGCAGTAAGCACATTTGTATGAATCACGCCTAAGGATATTTTTCCTGGTTAATACAACTTTTTTATAAGGCACACTTATGAAATGATTTAGCCTTATAATACTCGGCCAAGGATAATGACTTGAAATGCTTCGTAGTTCTTTCTTCCTATCATTTAATACCAGCTCTGCTTTACCGAGGTAAATTAAAATAATTGCCTTTTTTATATTGCAAATGGTTAAAGGCTCATAACTCTGGTTAAGAATTAATACCTTCGCGTTAAGTTTACCATTAACTCTTTTTGCGGGTTCGAAGTCAGCCTCCTTTATTATTATTTCTATTCTTCTTAATATAAAATATTCTTATGAAAAGTCTTGCTGTTAAAAGTAAAATAGCGAATATCAAAGTATAATAATTTACACTTGGCGGTGTAATGTGTGCATATACTAATAATAAGAGTAATGCAATTACACCAAGAGAGATATAACTGAATAAATTAAAGAATGTCTTACTGATAATCAATTTATTTGCCCAACAATAAATATTTATTAAATAAATATAAAAAAATAGC
>PLNZ01000225.1:6153-10145 GCA_003142915.1 Ignavibacteriales bacterium
ATATTTTAGCAAATAACTAATTGCTGTTGAAGGATTAGATGTATTGGGATATTTTCCAACTGAAGTATTTTACATGGCTTTGCTGAATTATTTAGAATATTTTTTGAAATCTGAATAATTACATTGCTTTTAGATAAAGCATATAAACTCGTTTTTACAACTTCAAATATTGCTAAATATAAAGCAGACAATTTTAAACCAATAACCGATTATTAGTTCTCATTTTTTTCTCACATCTCCTTATAAATTATTGCAACACAAGTAACATAATCCCTTGAGTGACTCATAGATATTTTTAAGTTTTTATCATCTGAAAGAAACGATTTCCAATCACCTTTCAGCTTCACAAGAGGCATACCGTTAGGCTCATTATATATTTCTATATCCTGCCAGCCTATATCTTTACTCCAGCCCGTTGTAAGAGCCTTAAACACGGCTTCTTTTGCTGCAAATCTTGCTGCAAGATGCTGGTATTTATTTTCACCTTTTGACATGCAGTAATCCAACTCTGTTTCGGTGTATATTTTATTCAGGAAATGATCGCCGTATTTCTGAATACTGTTTCTTACCCTATCGATTTCTATTATGTCTATTCCAAGCCCTAATATCATATATAAATTCCTTTGTAAAGCAAACCGTCGATTAGATCTTCCTATAAATGTTTAGAAGAGATGAATATTTGCGTCAACTTTAAATCCTTTATCCTTCAATTGTTCAAGAAGTATTTTGGTAAGCTCATTTATTTGTTTAATAGACTGGTTAAGATCATCATATAATTTATCATCGTACAATATCTTACCTACAAT
Organism: Ignavibacteriales bacterium; assembly: GCA_003142915.1. Classification (GTDB taxonomy): domain Bacteria; phylum Bacteroidota; class Ignavibacteria; order Ignavibacteriales; family Ignavibacteriaceae; genus FEN-1297. The sequence goes on from PLNZ01000225.1 coordinate 6,960, forward strand.
ATTATTCTTTGCTTTAATTTCGTTTGTAAAGCTATTTAGACTAGTCACAAGGGAATCTGTTTTCTTAAGCACATTCTCCGCTTCTTTTATTGAAGTTGATATGCTGCCCTCGTTCTTTTGATAAAAATCTTTTGCGTCATTGGTAATATCTACGCTGTTGGAAGTAAGTATTTTTAAACTCTTGCTGTTCTCATCGATCAAAATATTTAATTTTTCAGTCAACTGGCTAACATTTGCTATTGAATTCTTAATATTATTGTTCAGTTTTTGATCTGTCAGATAATTATTTAGCGAATTTAAAGATACTTTTACCTGTTTGAGTGTTGATATAAGGTCGTCCTGCATCGAACCGACAAAAGACATAACTGCCGGAATATCCGAATAGAAAGTCCCGCTTTGAATTTTGTTATAATCCAGCGGTTCCGGTAAAGAGCCGGGTCTAATTTCAACTTTCTTTCCGCCCATCATATCGATCATGGCAACACCGAAAATTGCATCTTTCCTTAAATCAGTGTCATTATTTATAGAGACTGTTACCAGTACATCATTCTTTTGTGCCACTATATCCCGTACATTTCCTTTTCTAACTCCATTAACCGTAACGAAATCCCCGATTTCCAATCCTGCTACATTATCGAACCTGATCTGAATAGTTTTTTCTTTAGACACTAGAATAAAATTCTTAGCCCAGCCAAGAATCCAGATAAATATTATCAGCCCGATTATAATAGTTATGCCAACTTTAATTTCCGTTCTTCGTTGATCTTTCATTTTTCGACTTTTGGTTTTAATATTTTATATAATGATTTGTATTCGCGTCTATCTATTACGCTATCACTTAATGCTATCTTTAAGGTATCTAAAAATTCGCCTATGGATTTGTCGGAAAGATTATCGACTTTTTTAATACCGCGAATATAATCTTTAATTAATAGTTGTAAAGAATCTTTTTCAGGCGAATTTTTAACATACTCCATATCTCTGTTAATTTGACTTATGATTAAGCTTTTGCCGGGGTTGAGAATTACTTCGTTAAATTTATGAGTAATAAGATAAAGTACTACAGCTGTTAAAATAGTTATAATTATAATTGTTCTTAAAAAACAGCCTTTTTTCATCAAATATTTTACTCAGAAGGCAGCCTTTCAAGCAATACCTTCTTAATTCTCTTATTAATTACTTCTTTAACGGTAAATTTATAATTTTCTAATTGAAAAGAATAGCCTTCTTTAGGAATATGTCCTGCATAATTTAATACCAGCCCTCCCAGAGTATCATAATCTCCGCCGAGAGAAATTTCTTCCAGCTGCAGAAGTTCACGCAAATCATCAACCGGCAGATTGCCGAGTGCAATAAAACTATTATCGTCAATTTTTGTTATCAAATTTTCTTTTTCATCGGATTCATCTCTTATTTCGCCAAGAATCTCTTCAAGGATGTCTTCCATAGTAATTAATCCCGCCGTTCCGCCGAATTCATCAACCACTATCGCAAGGTGCATTTTCTTTTCCTGGAACTCCCGCATTAAATCATTAATCATCTTCATCCCGGGAACAAAAAACACTTTCCTTGCAATAGAAGATAAAGAGAAATTCTTTCCCAGATCTTTATTCCTTATATAAGGTAATAAGTCCTTCGCATAAATTATGCCTAATATTTTATCAAGATCATTTTCAAAAAGCGGAATCCTGCTGTGACCGGATTTAGTTATTATATTAAGTACTTCACTAAAATTCAGATCTATTGAAGCACACGTCATATCAACTCTCGGTGTCATAACTTCATGTACATGAACAGATTTAAAGCTGACGATATTGCTTATCAAGCCATGTTCTTCACCGATTAAAGCGCCCCGTTCATGGCTTAAATTTGCAAGTTCTGATATCTCCCCGGGCAGAATAGCCGTCTTAAATTTATTAAATTTTATCCTGGATACTGAAAGTTTAATAAATTCAGTCAGGGTNNGTAAATAAGAACGCTTATCCAGAATAAAGGAATAGCAACTGTTTTTGCAAATGAGATGGGCTTTCTTGAGGCCCATATCTTAGGCGCTAATTCACTGAAAATTAAAATTATAAATGTAAGAATTACAATTTGTATTGTAAGAATCAAATTTACAGGGAACGATGAAAATGCAGCAAAATCCAAAGCCAAAGAAACAGCTATAATTGAAGCGGCTACATTAATAACCGTATTACCAACTAATATTGTTACAAGCAATCTTCTGGGATGTTCCAAAAGTTGTTCAAGGTATCTCTCAATTAGAGGATTACTATCGATAATAACTTTTAACCGTTTTTTATCGAGCGAAAATAAAGAGACTTCAGAACCGGAAAAGAACGCAGAACAAAAAATAAATATAAATAATAATATTAATTTATAATGCCAGAATATGTGCAAATATTTTTCTTACTCCGAGTTATTAAACATTCCTATACTTTGAAATATTCATAGTAATCCATCGCCTTGAAACATGACTTATTCCCGAATAAAAGGACTTGATTACCCTTTAGAACGGCAGGTCGTCATTTTCATCAGTCTGTATTTGCGGTTCATTAATTGCACCGCTGGTACCTCCGATAGAAGAATCTTCCTGAATAGCTCCTTCACTGCTTCCGCTACCGGCGCCTGATTCAAGCGGAATAATTTTTTCGGCAACTACATCTGTAGCGTATCTTTTTATCCCGTCTTTGTCGGTATAATCTCTTTTGGTCAATCTGCCTTCAACATAAAACTTTTTTCCTTTTTTTAGGTTTTCTTTAAAATAATCCGAAAGATTAAAGGAAACAATATTATGCCAGGTAGTTTCATTCATCCAATTACCATCCTTGCCTTTATAGCTATTAGTAGTGGCAATCGTAAAGTTTGTTACAGAAACGTTATTGGTTGTAAACCTGGTTTCAGCATCTTTGCCCAGGTTACCGATTAACATGATTTTATTTAGTGAAAAAGCCATTTAACCTCCTCTTTATTATTTATTTATTTTAATGTTTTTAATACCGCCAATTAATGGAATTAAATTTAATGATTCTTTTAAATAAAAACTATCCCCCTATAAGCGAATACTTAAGAAAGTGTTTGCTTATTTGTGACCTTCGCCAGATAAATATTCCCTCGATTAGATCAGTCTCGGCAGCGAGCCTGACGGAAAAGAAGGGAAAAGAGGGTTGCACTTATTTTTGTTCT
>PLNZ01000012.1 GCA_003142915.1 Ignavibacteriales bacterium
ACATTCAAAAACAATTTTTAACTGTTTATTTGCACTTAAGTCTTTGATATCTTCCATGCGAATAATGTTAGTACCAATACCAATCTGATTTGAAATTTCTTTTGCTATTTCAATGCTATCCCCTGTAAGCATTATCGGTTTTATACCCAGATTCCGTGCTTGGTCTATCATGCTTTTTGAATCCGGCCTTAGCGGGTCAGTAAGCGGCAGCAATCCAATAAGTTTAAGATTCTTTAAATCCTCATCTTCCGATCTGCCAACAGCTATTGTTCTATAACCTTTTCTTGATAATCCATCTATTGTTTTGTTTACTTCATCTAAAGTTCCTTTATCTATATCATGGCAAAGAGATATAACTACCTGTGCGGATCCTTTAACAACTTTGAAGCGTTTTCCGCCGGTTTCAATAATTGCCTCAGTTCTCTTTGTAGAAGGATCAAATGCAGTATAGGAAACCTGTTTGTATTCATTAAAATTCACTCCGGAATTTTTAGCATATTCGATAACAGCAAGATCAATTAAGTCCATTCCTTCTGATTGTGATGTAAGTGCAGCTATTTTCAGAACATCTTCTTTTTTGTTATTTGAAAAAGGTATGCTATCAACAACCGATAACTTGTTTTGCGTTATAGTACCGGTCTTATCAAAGCAAATAATATCTATTGACGCTGCATCTTCCACAGAATCAAGTTTGGTTACCAGCGCTCCTTTTTTTGCAAGTTCGGTTGCACCTACAGATTGTACAATGGTAAGGACAGCCGGAAGAGCTACAGGAACCGCTCCCAAAAGAATAACAATTATGAATGTCAAAGCAATGACAATGCTTAAATGCATCAATAAAGCAGATACTGAAACTAAAATAGAAGCGGCTAAACCGAGATACATCATATATTTTACAATAGACATCATCATTGCTACTTGATGTGATTTTGGCTTTGCGATTTTTACCAATTCAAGTGTATTACCAAAAAAAGTATTTATACCGGTGTTAACAACAATACCGGTTGCTTTACTATGTGTTACTACGGAACTAGAGTAGATAATATCAGATGGATGTGTTTCTATAGGAAGGGATTCTCCGGTCAGGGCTGATTGATCAACAGAAATATCACCGGATATGATTTTTACATCTGCGGGTACAATGTCGCCAAGTTTTACGGAGATAACATCTCCATCAACAATTGATTTTGCATCTTCTTCAGACCATTTTTTATTTCTTAAAACTTTTGATTTGATTGCTAGTTTTTTCTTTAACAAATCAATTACTTTTTGAGAGTCATTTGAGTGTATTTGTCCTATGATAGCGTTTGCCGTTAGCAATGAAAAAATTATTGTTCCTTCAAAGTAATGATTTAAAGCAAAGGAAAGACCCATCGTCAGTTCCAACAACCAGGGCATAGGTCCCCAGTAACGTAGAATGAATTCAAGGTATGATTTTTTTTTCTTTTCTACAATTTCGTTATTTCCATATTTCTCAAGACGATTCTTCACCTCAGAATCAGAAAGTCCCTCAACGGTTGATTCCAGGAATTTATACGTCTCTTCCAAGGAAAGCTTTTTATATTCAGCTGTATTCTTGATTTTTGATTCCACAAAAACACTCACTTTCATTACTTTGTTTAAGAGTAGTTATAGACTTTTATAAATCTATATACAAATTCAACTTTATTCTTCAGCCGGAGTTGACAATTTTATAGGTTTAGAATAATCAATCTCCACTATACAAATCAGATTTCAAATTGTTTCACTACTTGCCAATTAATAATATATAGAAATGAATTAGGGATCAATCGTCCAAATGGTTGATAATGGATTACATCTTTTATAACATTTAAGTAAGGGGAATTACTCACTAATTAATGACCTTTTCCTTTCTGCTTTGATTTACAAAGTCTGATGAATATTTATGGAATCCTTTTGTTCATTAACGCATCCTACCAATAGAAAAAAAATAACTATATATAAGAATAAAGTATTAGGAGTTTACTATGGTAGAACATTTAACAAAACAAACCTTTTTAGAGAAAGTATTTGATTTCGAAAAGGATAAAGAATGGAAATATAAAGGCGCCTTACCTGCCGTAATAGATTTCTGGGCAGAATGGTGCGGACCTTGCAGGATGGTAGGACCGGTTATTGAAGAACTTTCACAAGAATACGAAGGAAAAGTAAATTTCTATAAGGTTGACACAGAAGCAGAACAAGAATTGTCAGCTGCATTTGGAATCAGAAGTATCCCCTCGCTTCTCTTTATTCCAATTGAAGGTCAACCCAAAATGGCTACGGGCGCTTTGCCAAAACCGGATCTAAAAAATATTATCGAACAAGAATTGAATGTGCCAAGCCCAATAATATTATAATTAGGGTATAGAAATAATTTAGGAATGATTATGAAAGAGGAAAATTATAATATATTATTCCAAAACAACCTTACAATAACGAGACTAAATTAAATGGGAAAAAGCAATTCAAAAAAGATATTGATTATCGGTGGAGTAGCCGGAGGTGCAACTGCAGCGGCACGAATTAGACGATTGGATGAGAATGCTGAAATAACAGTACTGGAAAAAGGCCCATTTGTAAGCTTTGCAAATTGCGGACTTCCATATTATATCAGCAGGGNNTCCAACGAGATAAAAAGAAGGTATTAGTTAAGACTAAAAATGGAGATGAACTTCTTCCATACGATAAGTTAATACTCGCGCAAGGTGGTACTCCGGTAATGCCGCAGTTTCCGGGTATTTCGCTTGAACATGTATTCAAGCTCTGGACAATACCGGATATGGACCGTATACAT
>PLNZ01000462.1 GCA_003142915.1 Ignavibacteriales bacterium
GAATCCCTAACGGTTTGTGCAAATGATCCGGAGAAAAATAAAATTAAAAGAGCAGCCAAAAGGCTTTTAAATTTTGCCATCGGAGACCACATTGTTGTTTAATAGAGAAAAAACCTGGTTTTTACCTGCCAGCGCAATTTTATTTTCGGGATCAAGTTTAATTGCAATATCATAATAAGCAAGTGCATCCTGCGTCTTCTGAGCCTTTAAACAAGCTTCGGCAAGTTTGGTATAAATATCTGACGAAGCATCTTCAATTGATTCAATATACTTTAAGAAATTTTTTTCCGCTTTAAGATAATCTCCCTGTTTCAGATAAATTTTTCCTGCCCATTCATAAGGTGAGGATTCTCCATTGTTAAGCTTTATTGCTTTTTCTATAAAATTCACTGCATGCGCATACATTCCAAGATTAAAATATGTTTCCGCATATATCTGGTTTAACTCCCCAGAGTTTGAATACATCCCTTCAGCTCTTTTAGCGTAGGCAAGTGCGCTTTCGTAATCCTTCAATATTAGTTCAATCTTTGCAAGATAAATATTTGCCTCATGCAGAAGATCAGACTGCCTGTCGCAGGAAAGAAAATTAAGGAAGTTTATTTTTGCAGGCTCATATTCTTTTAACATAAAGTGGGCATAGCCTATAAAGAAGGATACGACAGGTTCATCCTGGGGCAGAATAAAGCTTAAAGTTTCAACTGCATCATCCCACTTTAAATTTTTTAGAAAGAACTGGCCGAGGAATAATCTTACTTCTTTATTTTCAGGATCATTATATAGAAAGTCTTTCAGCAGATTTGCAGCGGGAGTAATGTTGCCCATATGTTCATACAAATTTGCAAGGCGGAAATATAATTCTACAGAACCGGGATATTCTTCAAGAAGGGCATTATAAACCTGAACAGCGTGAAGGAGCTTGCCCTGAGCTTCATAATCTCCCGCAATCTTCATTTTATAATTGAACTGGTATTTCTGATCCAATTTTTATTCCCATTCAATTGTTGAAGGGGGCTTTGAACTGATATCGTAAACAACCCTGTTTATTCCACGGACTTTATTAATAATCTGGTTTGAAACGTTTCCAAGAAAATCATAATTAAAATTAAACCAATCTGCCGTCATACCATCCACTGATGTAACTGCACGAAGCGCAAGAACATTATCATACGTTCGCGAATCCCCCATTACACCAACAGACTGTACAGGTAATAATACGGCAAATGCCTGCCATATTTTATTATATAAACCTGCTCTTTTAATCTCGTTAATGAAAATATCGTCAGCCTCACGCAAAATGTCAAGTTTTTCTTTTGTTATATCGCCTAAAATTCTTACTGCAAGACCCGGTCCGGGAAAAGGATGACGCTCAATAAACTCTTCAGGTATATTTAATTCCCGACCTACATTTCGTACTTCATCCTTAAATAATTCCCTGAATGGTTCAATCAGCTTAAGGTTCATCTTATCAGGCAGGCCGCCCACATTATGATGTGTTTTAATTGTTACGGAAGCCCCTTTTACTGAGGTTGATTCAATTACATCGGGGTATAGCGTACCCTGTACAAGAAATTTTGTATTACCATGTTCTTTTGCTTCATTTTCAAATACTTCAATGAAAGTGTTGCCGATAATTTTTCTTTTCTTTTCAGGATCGCTTACACCTTTTAAATTTTCAAGAAACCTTTCAGAAGCATCTACATGATAGTAATTAAGATTCAGCTTCTCATCAAACATAGCGCCAATTTGTGCGCTTTCGTTTTTTCTCATCATGCCGGTATCGATGTGAATACAGATAAGATTTTCACCGATAGCTTTTTTAACCAGAACAGCCGCAACAGTTGAATCCACTCCGCCGCTAAGTGCACAGATAGCTTTGGAACTGCCAATTACTTCCTTAATTATTGTAATATTACTTTCAACAAAATTATGCGGCGTCCAATCTCCTTTACACCTGCATACTGTATATAAGAAGTTGCGGATTATCTTAATCCCCTCCTGTGTGTGCATAACTTCGGGATGAAACTGGACTCCATATATATTTTTTTCTTCGTTGGAAATTGCACAGATGGGCGAATGGTCAGATTCGGCTATAACCTTAAAATTATCCGGCAAATGTGTAAGATAGTCGCCATGGCTCATCCATACAGTAGAATTTTTTGAAACATCCTTAAATATATTTGATTCGCCGATTATACGAAGAATTGCTTTACCGTATTCCCTGTTCTTTGCAGTTTCAACTTCCCCGCCAAGTATTTTGCCGATTAATTGTATGCCATAACAAATTCCCAGAACAGGTATTCCGAGCTTTAATATTCCCGGTTCAAGGTAAGGAGCTCCCTCATCATTCACACTCATAGGTCCGCCCGAAAGAATTATGCCTACCGGTTCTATCTGTTTTACTTGTTCCAGCGTAATCGTGTGGGGATATATTATCGAATAAACATTCGCTTCCCTAACTCTTCTTGTTATCAGTTGTGAATATTGTGCACCAAAATCGATTATTAATATAGTTTCTCTTTCCATAGCTCTACGTTTGATTTATTAAATTAAGATTCGTTTAAATATAACACTACCGAAAATGAAATTCATATAAAATAAAAAAAACAGATACCCTTTTTTCCCCCTATCGCAAAAACATTTTTAGACCGGATTTTCAATTGAGAAATGACCGTGTGATTCTCAGAGCATTTTCAAATAGTGATCTCTTCGGAAGTGACAAAGAAAATCTTTTCCATTAACGAAATTCGCAATATTTGCCTCAAGACACTATGGCACAATGAAATGCTAAAAATTCTTTTTTGAATTATTAGGAATTAAAAATTATAGATTGATTATTGACCGATTAATTGCTTATAAGCAGCACTGTCAAGAAGTCCGTTTAATTCGCTCTTATCTTCAATCCGAATTTTTATTATCCATCCATCACCATAGGGATCGGAGTTAATCAGTTCAGGAGTGCCAGCTAAAGCTTTATTAATTTCCAAAACCTCCCCCTTGCAAGGTCCATAAATGTCGCTTACTGTTTTAACTGCTTCAATCGTACCAAAAGACTGCCCTGAAGATATGGCAATTAAAGCAGGATCTATATCGACAAAAACGACATCACCTAATTCTCCCTGTGCATATTCAGTAATTCCGATAGTACCGGTATTACCATCTACAAAAATCCATTCATGGTCTTTTGTAAATTTTAAATTATCTGGGAAATTCATATTTTACCTCAATTATAAATTAGCTGTTTACCCGTAAAACCGGGATTTAAATTACTAAGTCACGCTACGCAGAATTGTTAGTGTATT
>PLNZ01000437.1 GCA_003142915.1 Ignavibacteriales bacterium
AGGTGTCCATTTTTTCGGGGTCAGATCAGTCTGTTGTGGATTGGTATGCTAGTAGGCAGCCTATCGCTGACAGTTTTGGTTGTAGTTCTGGCAGCCCGTCTTAAGAAAGTTTTCTGGCACCGACTCTGGCCAATACTTACTAGCATATTAATTTCTTTGTTATTAGTTCGCTTCATAGTAATGGCCGGAATATTATTTTTCTCTAATATTCAACCCAAATGGCTTTTCTGGTATAGCCTGGTACTACTGCTGATCTACCTTTCAGGTTCAATCTTTATCCTTAAATATGGGATGACTGTAAAAGAGATTGGAGAAAAAAACGAGATCAAATGGCCACATATTAAAATTGCCGCAGCTTCTATATTTTTCATAGTTTTTAGTTTAATCCTCGTCGTTTACAGCAACATCAAAATGATTGACAAGTATGCTCATGTTTATAGTGCAATTACTAAAGAGATAAACAGTATGCTACCGGTGCGTGTTCCCGAATCTCAAAATGCCTATCCTCTTTATGAGCAAGCATCGAAGGCACTTGAAGTAAAAGGGAAGCTCCCAGATTGGTTTGCATATTCGCCTCCTAATCGTGCCCGTGTGCCTCCTAATATTTTTCTTGCTGAAGTGTTAGCTTTTGTAGCTAAAAATCAGGACGCATTAATACTACTGCATAAAGCTCTATCCATGCCTCATTATTGGCATGAAATAAGTGCAGAAAAATGTTTTTTCGAATCAGAAATACCAAGATTTTCGCCTTATAGACAAATGGCTTTGCTACTGAGTTACTCTGCCATTGCAAAATCCAGTGCTGGAAATCTTACCGCTGCTATGCAGGATTTAGCCGCTATCGAAACTGTATCTAAACACATAAAAAGATATCCAACGTTAATATCATCGATGTTGAGTATCGCTATAGATAGTATCGGAGTTTCATCATTAGAATATATTTTGGCTACTTCATCACACTTGTCTAGCGGCGCGATCAAGTTGCCGGTAAAAGTAGACGCCACTTCTGTAGAAGAAACACGAAACATTTTTCTCTTTGAATCTCTGGGAGGATTGCAAATGTTCTCCAAATATGGAGCAGCTATAAATTTTTATGACAACTCATACCACATGCCTCGTGATAATCATTTCTATGATTATTTATGGAAATATATTTTAGATCCGGTTAGTAATTTGGCTTACAGCGTTTTCTTGTATCCGGTTGACATAGAAACTCAAATAAAAACTATCCCAGAAATGTCTAAACATGTCAAAAGTTATGAAGAATTATATTACAACACAAATAAAGTTAATCAGATTAAATCCTCTGAAGGTAGTGTGCTTTCAGGTATATCAATTATATCATACGGCTTATTTATTGACCGCATTATGAGTAATGATGCCCGAAAAGGATTAGCCGATTTAGCTTTGGCTGTTACTGCCTACAAGGTAGAAAGAGGTCGCTATCCGGAAAGAGTTGAAGAATTGGTACCTAAATATATCAATCGTCTCCCTCTTGATCCGTACGATAACCAGCCCCTAAAATTAAAACACATCAAAGGCGGCCTTGATCTCTACAGTGTCGGTTACAGTCCGAATTTGGATTTAAAAAGAAAGGAAGATCCAAAGGAAATGATCCATTTCTATCTGGGCAAAGATGCATATAAGGAATACAGGTTAAAGCCGGAACGGGGAAAACTTAAGCAGAAAAAATATTCATGAAGAAATAGCAAGCACCCTCGATCTGTTGATTTCCGAAAGAAATCTACTACAGCAACGGAACTATTTATCCTAACACTTACAGGAAGAAGTCGATTATCTNNTAAAGCGAAGTTATAGATGTTGATTTAAATTCTTCTTTAAGAGGTGAGAAATATATAAGGCAAATAGTAAACCCTATTAAAGCGGTGGATATTTCACTAAATATGTCAGATAGAGGAGTGATTATTTTTATCCTAAACAAAAAACCCATTATTAAAAGACCACCCATGTTTGAAAAAAGATAAATTTTCGGCGCCCAGCATTTTTTAAATAACAGGCCAATGCTTGAAACGAAGTAAGCAAAGAAAAATATCAAATCAATCACCGCAATAAAGATTTCTACCATGGATGATTTGGCACAATGCAGATTGGCAGCATATTCTGCTAAATTTACTGGCAAATATTTTTCTTCTAAAATCCTTGCTACTACACAAATAATAACAAACACCCATTGAGAAATTACCGCGAGTTTTAATAAACTATTTAGATTCATAGTTTCACCTAACAATTAATGTACGCACTTCGCTTTTTCTGATAATTTAAATGTCATAANNATTTATTATTTTTCAAAGAGAAATATATACTCTCTCATTCATTGCGATTTGAAATCTTGTATTGTGTTCCGGGTTAATGATTTGAGGATAACAAGGAAGGAGTCGTTAGGCGTAAACAGTATTTATGAAAAGCCGAAATTTGATGAGACTTGGATTATAAAGATAATACAACAAAGGATAAAAACTAATACTTTTAAAAAAAAGACAAAAATATTTCGGTGCGGCTTTTTGGTGCGCTTCATTTCAGCATATAAACCCATATCCTTATCTTGCTTCCATATCTTATAAAAAACAAAAACTGTTATAAATATTAGTGCCAGATGGGGATAGATAAGCCAAGGAT
>PLNZ01000267.1 GCA_003142915.1 Ignavibacteriales bacterium
GATTTTATCTTTAAGATCATTTACATTACCATCCTCAAAATACTTTCCATTAAAATCGTCTCTGACCAATTTTTTTTCAGTACCATCACAAACCGAACAAATCACCGTTTTATCGAAACACATAGCTTCATTTATTGAAAGACCGCCCATCCCTGCAAGTACGTATACAGATGATGCCGAGAGATATTGTCCGAGTACCTTTGAATCATAAATTCCTCCTATAAATTTTACAGAACCGGCAACATTTTTTTTAACTGCCAATTCTTTAAGCGCTTTCTCCTCCGGACCCGTCCCGATAATTATTAACTCGGCACATGGAAATTTATCTATAACTATAGAAAAAGCATTTATTAATAAATCAACTTTTTTCCATTTTACTAACCTACCGACATGAATAAGTCTAAAATTATTTTCAGGCATAATCGGCGGCAAAGATTTAATATCGTTTTTAATTTTTAATAGTTCATCGGTATCCGGTGAGTTATAAATTATAAATATCTTGTTTTTCCTAACACCATAACTGCCAATAATATCATACGCATCTTCAATATNNAAACTTAAAAAATCGTATTTGAGCATTCCAATTTTAGAAGTACCCTTTAACTGATCTTCCAAATTTTCGTCAAGCAGCATTCCGCTTCTATAATATGCCCTGGCATCATTGTATTTAGGAACTTGAAATGGAATTTCTTTAAGAATTAATTTAATCCTTAATAATTTAAGAGTTATTAAAATATAAGGTTTAAAAACAAATCCGAGAATATAAGGCCAGATTGTTATAACTATATCAGGTTTTTCTTTATATATTAATTTTATAAAATCCTTAAAAAAGGATTTCCCATAATACGTATTCNNTATTCGTCAAGATAATGAAGTTTGAAATTTATGCCTTCATTGGTTTGAAATACACCCTTTCCAATTGTGTTGTGGTCCATTCGAGGAACGGCTACATGCACTTCCAATCCTTCAATACTGTTCAACTTGTTAAGAATTGCATTGTAATAATGCGGAAGACCGCCGAATGTAAATAGAACTTTCATATAATTTTATTTTTCAAATACTTTAACTTTATAAATTGAATCCGGTTTTAATAATTTCCCATTACATAATTATTATATTACTTATAATCCGGTAAAAATCTTTTTATTAATTTTTGCGTAAGCATATTTATATCTTCAGAAACATTTAAAGTAAAAACTATTGTAATAAATATTGATCCGATTACAATTGAACGGTAGAACGAATCCAGCAGAAAATGATTCTGTATATGCGGCAAAAAATAATTAATAATAAATACAACTGCGAAAGCCAGTAAAGCTTTTAACGTATTAAGCGAGAATGGCTGTATTTTCATTACAATTAATAAAAAGAAAAATCTAATCGTGTTTATAAGAAATACGGACATAGCTGTTGCCAATGCCGCACCCGTCAGCCCATACATTGGTATAAATAACATGTTAGCTCCAATTGCAACTGCACCAAAGAACGGATAAAAGGCAATATCCATTTTATAGTATTTAGAAGTTCCTACTATTTCCTGGTTTATGCCGGTTGTCATATCGAATACTTTCCCAAGCCCGATAAAAAAGACCACCCAGATTCCTTGAGAATATACGTTCCCATGTGGAATTATTTTAAAAATATTTTCAATATTGAACCAAACGAGAATAAAGATTAAACCGCCAATAATTAATTGCGTAATTGATGATTTTTTATAAAGTAAATCCAGTTGTTTCCTGTCATTTTTCATATTAGCTTCGGAAGCTAGCGGGATCAATACCTGGGAAAGAGATTTTTTCGGAATTTCAATAAAGGTGGCAATAAAGAAAGCAATTGAATAAATACCGGCATCTTTTAAACCCTTATAAGAGCTTAACATTAAGCCGTCAATATTATTTATTATTATTCCGTTTGCAAGACCCATCATGATAAATGAAGCGTATACGAGAATGCTTTTAAAATGCGTACTTTTAAATACCCCGGGATGAGGTTTTAAAAATAAATATTTCTGTGAATACGTATAGAAAATCAGAATACAAAGTGTAACGCCATAAAAACTTATCAGCAAAATAATAAACCATTGGTAATCAAACCTAAACAAAAAGAAAAGTATTAAACAAATTGTTGCAAAAATTCTTGTCAGCAATTCTCTTGTAAAAATCGGCACAACAGGTTTTTGTTGAATAACATTGTAAGATTCAAAAATATTGATCAACAACATTATTAGAACAAATGGAATGATTAAATAAAAGTAGTTTACCAATGCCGGTGCGTTTTTAATAAATGCATTCACGAATAAGAATTTTAGATTCAGGTACAAGACCATAAAAATTACAAAACCGGTTATACCTACAGTTAAAATGAAGAATAGGAATCCATTATGAGCGTTTCTAATATCTTTAAAATAGGGGAAAAATTTATTAGGTATATTTCCAGCAGCCAGAGAAGCAAATGTCGAGAGTATTACAGCTACATTTATAATTGTTCTATATAAGCCGATTTGTGTCACAGTAAGAATAGCAGGCATTAACCAAAGGGTATTAATAAAGCCGAATCCAATGCCAAGATAAGTAATAAAGACGGATTTTGCGCTTTGACGAATTACGACGCCCATTTACATCCTATGCTAATAATTGATAGAAGATTGAAGCAGTTCGATTAACCTTTTTGTGCGGAAATTTAATGAATAATTTTCTATCATATGTTTTCTGCCGTTTGTTCCCAGTTCCTTAGAAAGAGCCGGATCATTTGCAAGAGTAATCATATATTCAGCCATTTTCAAATAATCATGCTCTTTCACTAAGTAACCGGTTTTGCCGTGAACTACTGCTTCGATTATTCCGCTGTGCTCAGTTGAAACAACAGGCAAAGCCATTGCACTCGCTTCGAGAATTACAACTGGTGTCCCTTCCATATCTCCGTTATTCGCTCTAACAGAATGCTGAACAAATGCTCTTGACTTAGAAAAAATATTTTTTATTTCAACGGGATTTAATACACCTTTAAATATTACCCATTCATTTAAATTAAGTTGATTAACAAGTTTTTTGCAGAAATCGAGCATTGGCCCATTCCCGACCATAATTAATTTTGACTCCTTAACTTCTTTATGAACTTCGTTAAAGGCAAGAATTGTTAAATTAGGCGCTTTCTTTGGTGTAAACCTTCCGACACATGCAAATACAGGAGGATTTAGACTTACATCAATCCCCTCAAATAAATTGATATCCGCGCCGCATGGATTATAAAATAATTTTTCTTCAGGCGCACCTAATTTTTTTAATTCTTCTTTCATAACATTCGATAACACAACAATATACTTTGCAATAGAAAACAATTTTTTATATAACGCCCCATATTTCTTAAATGTGGCATATTCAGAGGCATCAAATCCATAAAAATGAACTATCAGCGGAGTACCTGTTTCTTTACAAGCATCCATTACAGAACACCCTACCGGACCATATAGGGCAAGGATTACATCAATATTATTTTTTTTTATTTCATTCGCCACATTTTTATTATACAATTTATGGTAAACACCGGGAAATAATTTTTTAATTGGGCCCCGTAGCAAATTAATATTTAAAGGGAATTTTAAATACTTCTCATCTTCCTTATTAAATCTTGGATACCAGCCGCCGTAATATTCATAATCCGGTTTTAACATTTTTAGCTGATTATAAATAAATGTTTCGCTGTAATTCCCTTTGTTAGGATAAAATATGCAGGTCTTTCTCAATTCATCTCCGCTGTTTTAATTTAATTTATAATTTCACATCAGCAGCTTTTTTTGCTTTACAGACAGTCATAAAAATACCGGAATCGGCATCTCTCGACTTCTGAGATGATAATATTTTATCACAAATGAGCATTAATATTTGAGAAGGAAATGCTATGAAGGGTATTAAAAATTTTGGAATCTTAAAAATCAAACTGTCCTGAAGGAGCTGAATTCCCATTGAAGGCCTGCTGACAATGCCTCTAAAACCAGAGATCTCAAAACCGGCTTTCACTAAAATTTTTTTTAAGCCGCTGGAAGTCCATCGCCAATAATCGTTAGGTGTAGGATGATAAATCCAGTAACCGTGAGTCGATAAAATCAATATTCCGTCATTCTTTAAAATCCGAAAACATTCGTTTAAATATAATTCCGGATTTTCCACATGTTCCAAAACTTGCGTAGAAAGGACAACATCTGCATAATCATTCTTAAGATCTATTTTACCTCCCGGGTCAAATTTAATTTCAGCTAATTGATTAAATGGAAGGTCGGCTCCAATATATTTATTGATATGAGGTTCAAATAATGGTTTATACGGCATATCTCCGCAGCCGTAATCAACAAGAAGGAAATCAGCTCCATTTGAAAGATATAATTTGATAATTTCTTTGATGCTCTTTGTAGTTAAACTTAAAGCACGCCATCGCGAATTAAATATTGATGGATTCAATCTCCAGTTTTTTTTGCTCATAATATATTGGGGATGTTCATAGTTCTTAAAATCTAACTCTTTATCCTATTCTGCCTGTATAGTCAATTCTATTATGCAGCAGCGAAATGTTTTTTTATTTTTACTATATTCATAACCAAAACTTTTAATATTATTTTGAATTAAATTTTTTACCGGATTCATTAATGATTCCCAGAATTAATTATTAACTGAAGTTACGCAAAAGCGCTATTTAGCAAATTCAAAAGACAGTTGATTGACTTGCTGTAATTCTTCATAAGCTACTTTAATAGCTTTCTCGTATATCCTTGCCTTGATTGCAAAATGATTTAATTTTGTTTGCATACTCAAGCACTCTAATTTGTAAAAGGCAAATATTGAAGCAAAGATATGATTACTCTGAGTCCGGACAATCCTTGCTGGCGATTTACATAAGGAAGCATTCTTTTTTAAGGACTTATGATATACTTCTATTTTCCATCGTTTTTGATAGAGTTCTGTAATTTGTTGATACGTTAATGTATTATCACTTGTAACTAAATATAAAACACCTTCGGTTCCATCCTCGTTTTTGAAGGATTGTTTTGCTAAATATAGTGCGAAGGAAACATCTTCTAAATAGATTTTGCAAACAATGTTTTCTTTTAATTCAAGCAAACTTACTGTAACATATTTTCCATATATCTTATCCTCTCGACTCATTGCAATCTTACGATTTGTTTTTATAGGCATTATAAATTCTTTGCCTAATTTCTTCTTTATATGAACCATATTTTCTGCCGATGCGTACCAAACATCGTTTAATACATACTTAAACTGCACTTTATTCTTCATTATTTGATTCAGCATTTGTTGGTACATCTGATTCTTTGTCAGCTCACTTACTCTTCGCTCTTTACCTTTTTTTTCATCAAATATTGTTTTGGTCTTCTTAACTATAGAAAAGTTTAACGGTATTTTACCTTTATCATTTATGTATAAAGCAGATATAAGATCTATTCCTTTTACCGCTCTTCCTTTTGCATGATCATGATACCAATTTACTATTTCATTCTCTTCTGTATATGGTTTCTCTTCTATGGTATCATCTATTGCTACTATTGCATCTTCTGTTTCTATTTCTCTAATTGTTGGTTTTATATTTTTCCATAATTCCTTTGAACTGAAATCGCTCTGATTTAAAAATCTTGTTACTTTATCGTGGCTTAATTCTCCTTCTGTCATTATTGATAATCCTGTTGCCGTTGTATAGGAAAACGAACTCAACAGATAATCAGAATACAATTCTAATAATTCTCTGTCCATTGTCTTCTCGATTTTGTTCTTAATGCAAAATTATGTTAATGCAAAATTACTCCTTTTTTGTATCTTTGCGTAACTTCAGTTATTTATTATTTTCCCCAATAACAATTACGAAACTTGCATATAAACACTACAGAAAATAACTTTTAATATACTACTATTTTATAATTAATATTTTGCATAATAAAAAAAATTATCCACAACATATTATAAAAAACTTATAAATACCTTAATTAGGAGCTAAATATAAATTCAATACATCTGCAGCGCTAAGAGCGCTGTTATAAATTCTAATATCACCTACATCTCCGTTTAAAAAATCACTCCAATGCAATGAATTGGGTACAAGCGTTGCCCCAGCGTCAATACTCTGTTGGCTTGCCGTTGTAGTAGTACCCAGATTACCCAAACTCGCACCTATGAAACTTGAACCGGAAGAACCATTCACATATAATTGAATACGCTGAGACTCGGGTTAACTGCCATCAAAATAATAGACAGAATAATATTTATTAAGCTGCCCTATCAGTTGGCAGCTTGTGGTTTTTCCTTTTTTTCAATTCAAGGAATACTCCGATTAACAATCCCAATAATGTAAGCGAGCTTAATGACAGCGCCACATACTCACTTAAATAAAAGCTTGACGGAGCATATTTGAATTCAACGTTATGTTTTCCTTTTGGAACTACAATTCCCATAAAGCCATGATTAACTTTATATATCTCTGTTTTGCTGCCGTCTATATAAGCCTTCCAGCCTGTAGGGAGATATGTATCACCAAAGAATAGAAAATTGTTCCCGGAAGCATTTACACTTAATGCAACAGTTTCATCTTTATACTCTGTAATATCAGTCCCGGCAGTTGAATCGGGCACATCAACTTTAGGCGCCATACCATCAACGTAAGCAATATTTTTAGGATCAAATAAATTTTCTTTTATATTATTCAGCAAAGTAAAATCAGGTAATGTTCCGATTTTATTTACAAAATAAATTCGAGGCAAAGCGTTTGTATTATTATAAACTATTTCTTTGTCCTTTTGATAAACCGGCACAAAGCCGGGGAACGGAATCTGCTGATCCGCAACAATGTATTTAACATTAAGCATCCTCCAGAGCGTTTGATTTACAGGACCGATTACATCCATTAAATCCTGGTAAGAGCGGGGCTTAATTCCCGAATACCCGTAAAAATCTTCGAGCATAAAGTACGCATTGTAATTACCATTATTTTGAGATGCCGTACCGCGTGATCCGTCCTGCTTTATGTTAATCATCCTGAAAGGTTCAGTATCTTTCCGGCTCTTTATTGCAGTAACATAGTCAGGTTCATTAAACATGTTAGATATATCAGGAACATCAACATACTTTTGCCCGCGCGCATCTATTCTAAAAAGATCAAACACCGCAAGAATAATTACTCCGGCAACAAACACATCCCTGCTGACTTTTGAATTAATGTACGAATACGCAAGCCAGAATGTAACAGCTAAAAGAGCGAATGCAATTAATAGATCACCCGTAAACATATCCGACATATATGGGGAAAGGGCGGTAAATTCCTGCGCTGCCTGCTAATGAATTGCCGTAAAATCGCTAATCCTGCCGGTAAACCAATCGGCAATTGAACTTTTTAATACCAAAGAAAGAACAAATAAAACCGAAAAAACGATAGCGGAATTTTTAACAATCTTAATTGTTCCGGTTTCTCTTTTCTCTCTAAGAGAAATTATCTTCATCAAGCCAAAGCCGGCAAGAATGGGGGTACAAAGCTGAACCAGAACTAAGATCATTGACGGGACCCGGAACTTATCGAAGTATGGAAGATGATAAAAGAGGAAATCAAATAAAACAGGGAAAGTACTTCCGAATGAAGTCAACAAAGCAATAAATGATAAAATTGCTAAAAACTGGACAATAGGTTCCCGCCAACTTGTAATAGCGCCAAACAGCGCTAGAATAAATATTATTACTCCCATATACATTGCTACATCAACAAAAGTCATTTGACCAAAATAGGTATTTACTTCATAAGGCTGATTATTGGTTAAGGGACCATTATAGGTTGAGCTGCCGAACCCGTAATACGACGGAATGATGAATGTTAAAACTTCGCCGGGAGAAAATGACCAGCCCGTATGATAATCATAATATTCGGATGAAGATGAATTTTCTGCACTTGCATTTTTTTCTACAATACTTTTGCCGCCCCTTGTTGAGTATTGGGTGTACTCATAAATTTGGGTGAAGTTATCCATCTGAATTGCCGAAGCAATTACTCCGGCAGCTATGCAGATTAAACCGGAATAAATTAATTTTTTAATTAAATCCTTCTGCTTTTTAATAACAGCGCGTAAAATAAAATAGATAAAATAGATTGCTATCGCAAATGATATGTAAAAAATAATTTGTACGTGAAAACCCTGCAGCATCAATTGAAAAGCTATTATCAGCAATAAGAAATCTATTAACCTGATCTTCTCTTTCATCCGGAACAAAAGAAGAAAAACCAACGGAAACATACATAAAGAAGTAAGCTTGGTAACATGCCCTATATATAGGAAGACAATAATACCTGTGCTGAAAATAGTTGATAAAGCCGTAAACAGACTGACCAGAGTATTTTTAGTTAAATACTTCATTAGCAGGAATGAATTTATACCAAGGACAATAAGGAAAAACGTCCAGGTTGCATATTGCACAGCAAAAAGATTTGAAAAGAGCCCCCTGATAAATTCATAAATAACACATATTACGTTGAACCAAATGTAACCGGTTCCTATAGCATAAGCAGGCATTCCGCAAAAAATAAGCGGATTCCACAAAGTAAAACCACCGGTATGGTTAATAACATAAGGGCCCATACTTTTGCTGGAGAGAATATCCCCCGATTCAAATGTTTTACCGCCGAAATACAGCGGATTTAAAAAAGCAAGAAGAAGGATTACTATTACAAGTATCACCGCAGGCAGGTGATATTTTTGCGGCAGTATTTCATCAAGACTGAACCTGGAGAAAAAGTTATCCTGCCCGGTTTTCCTTTGTTTTATATTTTTTATTGTCTTTGCCATTTCAACACCATTTAAAATAAAAGTGAAAAAGAATTTGTTCGTTTATGATAAATAGACCTAAAATAACCCTGACATCCGCCTAGCGGCGGATGTCAGGGACTATTAATTACAAAAATATCCGGCTTTATCCAAAAAATGAACCTCATAATGGACTAAAGTCCAAAATTTGTGGATACTTTACTATACCCCGACTTAAAAGTCGGGGTTATTTAATAAAATTTTAATAACTGCGTAACATGAGTTAACGCTTAATCTTTATTATTTTCTAACAATATAATTTACACCGGCGCCCAGCTTATTTGTACCGGAATAGTCTATGTACATCATTAAAAAAGTAAAAGGCAGCGCAGCTATATAATACACCGGCAAAGCTATAAAAAATAACTTTGAGATGTTAAGCATTTGCATAGGATACTTAATACCAAGGCGCCATGATAAATCACCCCAGAAGCCATAAGTATATCTTGACCTGAACACCGAGAAACCCAACGGTGTTAATTTGGATTCAAGATCATCGAACGAGTATCCTTCGCGTGCATGTTCGCCGATAAAGCTTTCTTCGCTTTCATCATGAACATCACTGCCGCCGTATATTGAAGGGGTATTTATCAGCAAAAAACCGCCCGGCTTTAATGCTTTGTAAAAATTTTGGAATACCTTTACATCATCGACAATATGTTCCATTACATCAACGGAAACTATAAGGTCAAATCTATTTACGTGCTTTATCTCCGTCAGGTCTTCAATTGCAAAATCTATTTTTTTAATATTCTTCCTTTTGAAAAAATCTTTGCAGTCATTTACCCATTTCTCCTTTACATCAATTGCATAGATTGAGTTTGGCTGAAGATTCTTTGACATGAAATAAGAGTATTGTCCGTATCCCGTCCCGGCATCGTAAATAGAGATCTCATTACCGCCAAGAATCCTGCGCAGACTTCTCAATTCCCTCCGTACATACCAAGAACGCAGGAACATTATATCCAGCAGCTTGTAGAAGATTATTCTAAATGTCGGAAACTTTCTTATTATACCGGCAAATATGTTTTTTATCGGATCGTAATACATTTTATTGACTCATGTGACTCAGGAGTTAGTTTTTGGTCTATCTTACAATTTTACCAGTTCAAATAACCCGCTAACAAAACTTTCCCAGGAATATTTTTTCACTTCTATAGCAATATTTTCTACAAATTCTTTTTCTCTGTTTTCAAGGTAGAATTTCTTTATTGCGCCTGCAAGCGCTTCGGGATTTTCTTTTTCAACAATAAATCCAGTTTTACCGTTTTCAATAACTTCACCAATACCGCCGACATTTGCTGCTATAACCGGCTTGCAAAAGTTTGTTGCAATCTGAACGATACCGCTCTGTGTCGCATCGCGGTATGGTAAAATTATACAATCGGCAGCCGAAAAATAATACTTTACTTCCGAAGTAGGAATAAAATCCGTAAACATTAAAAGATTTTCTTTTATGCCCAGATCATCAATAATCTTAAGATATTTATGTTCATTTGAATAAAATTCCCCTGCAATTACCAGCTTAACATTTAAATCATTTTTAAGTAAAGCCATTGCTTTGAGAAGTATGTCCAGTCCCTTATAATCCCTAATAAAACCGAAAAAAAGGATAAGCCTGTCACCGGTAATATTTAAATGCTTTTTCGCATCATTTTTATTTACAGCCTGACCGAAATTAGAATAAACAGGGTGAGGAAGAAACTTATTTTTGGCACCCGGCTTCAGCGTTAATAAATCATTACGGACTTTTTCCGAAAGCAGTATAAAATAATCCACAGCATTGAAAAAATACTTTGTCAAAGCAATATCACCCGGTTTCTTTTCATGGGGGATTACATTGTCGCAAATGGTTAAAACTTTGGTAATATTATTTTTTTTGGCAAGCCGTGAAATAGTTCCGAAGCAGGGAGCAAAAAAAGGCATCCAAAATTTAAAGATCAGCAGACCGGGCTTTTCTTTCTTTATCTTTAAACCAACCGCAAGCCAGTTAAAAGGATTTATTGAATCAACCAGTACTTCAGCGGGAATCTGTTCGGCAGTATCTCCCGATTCAATCTGAGATTTTCCCGGGAATAATATTGAAGGGTACTGCCGTTTAAATGTGATAACCTTTACTTCGTTAGTCTTAACCAGTTCTTTATAAAGCAACCCTATAAAATGAGCTATTCCTCCCCTAAGCGGGTATGCAGTAGAAAGTATGATTATCTTCATTTATCCTGACAGTTAATAATCTGTTTCTATATGATTAATAAAAAGCGAACCGGGTCTGTAAAAAGTAAGGTAATCATCCTCCGTTAATTCTTTAACCTTTATCTTTAATAATATATTCTTTTTCATCTACCGAGCCGCGCACCAGCATTTCACCCAATAAACCGACACTAAATAGTTGAATGCCAACTATAATAAGAAGCATACCGAGGAATAACATAGGACGGTTGCTCAACGAATGTCCCGTTATCCAGTAGTAGGTTAAAACTGCATTTAATATAAGACCAATGAGGAATGAAAGCGCTCCGAGGAATCCGAAAAAGTGCATCGGACGCTTAATATATCTTGTTGAAAAGATAACGGTAATTAAATCAATAAATCCTTTAAAAAATCTTGAAATACCGAATTTAGTTTTACCATACCTTCTTGCATGATGTGTAACAGGTATCTCTGCAACAGTAAAACCTTCCCAATCGGCAAGCACCGGCATATAACGGTGAAGTTCTCCATAAACTTTAATATTATCGATCACTTCCCTGCGGTACGCCTTCAGTCCGCAGTTGAAATCATGAATTTTTATTCCGCTCATCAATCGTGTAACAAAGTTGAAAAACTTTGAAGATTGTCTCTTTATGAAAGGATCATATCTTTTCTTTTTCCAGCCGGAAACCAGGTCAAATCCTTCATCCAATTTCTTTAACAGATTCGGAATTTCATTCGGATCATCCTGCAGATCGGCATCCATAGTAACAACAACATCGCCTGTAACCTGCCTAAACCCGATCTGGAGTGCGGCGGATTTACCGTAATTTTTTCTAAAGCTTACATACAGGAATCTTTTATCCTGCCGGCACATTTCTTTAATAATTTTTAATGAGCCGTCAGTACTACCGTCATCGACAAAAATTACTTCATAGCTTATTTCCACCGGTCTTAATGCTTTTTTAATTTCATTAGCAAGCAGAGTTAAAGATTCTTCTTCATTAAACAACGGAACTACAACAGACAGTTTTTTAAAAGATATTTTCTCCTGTCTTGGCTGATGAGTTTTATTAAAATATTTTCTTCTGCGGTTGTAATAATAACCTTTGCGATATGGAGCTTTTGCCTGACTATCATTCTGTTCCGGGTCATGCTTTTCAGGTGTGCTGCCCGGTTCATTTGCTTCAGTTGCTTTGTTCTCTTCCACTGAGTTTCCATTTTTTTATAATATGAAATTAAAATTAAGCGAATAATAGGATAAAAACAATTTGGAGATTCCCTTACGGAATTCATTTAAAAAATGGGAAATTCAACAATTGAAAGATAAATTGTAAATAAATATTTGTAAATTACCTATTGATAATTTTACTTCAATAATTTATTTATTTTTCTAATTTTATCAAATTTTGGGGGGCACATAGAATGAAATGTTTGAGCATAATTTCAAATGGATATCAAAGACTTAATTTTCAATTTAAATAATCCAATTTTATTTTCGTTATTAACTATTTTAGCTTTAATGGGGGTAATTTATATCTTCTACGTATATATTATTGTGCCTCTGAATAGGATTCATAATGTTGAAAAAGGCAATCTCGAATTAAAAAACGCAAAACTGATGGCATTGTTTGCAGAACTTGATCCCGATCCGATTTTCAGGTTTAACACCGGAGGGAAATTTATTCTTGCAAATAAAGCGGTTAAGGAATTGCTTGGAAAAGAAACTATAGAAGGCAAACCTATTTATAATTTTTTCCCCCCGCTTAAAGATTATAACCTTGATGATTTAATTTCCAAAGGGCAGGCGGCTCAATTTTCGGTAACAATAGAAGATAATTACTATGACGTTATCGTTAAAGGTGTACCGGAAATGCAATTTGGGCAGATATACTGCAACAATATAACCCGCAGGAAACTTGTCGAAGATGAATTGACCCAATACCAGGCAAGCTTAAGGGAGCTATCCAACCGTATACAAAAACTGCAGGAAGAAGAAAAACAAAAACTATCAAGAGAATTGCATGACAGCTTTGGACAAAAGTTAACGTCAATAAAATTAAACCTTGAGCTTTTAAAAAGCAGTAAAGCAGATATGAAAGGGAAAGATGAAATAGTAAATGATATTTCATCTCTCCTGGAAAATGCGATGTTGGAAGTAAGGGAAATTTCTTACAGGTTAAAGCCAAGAATATTAGAAGATTTTGGACTGGTTCCTTCTTTAAAAGCTTTGTGTAATGAAATATCCGGCAAAAGCGGTATTAACGGGATATTCCAGGCTCACAAGTTTGACCAAAGGCTGAATCCTGAACTTGAAACGGGGCTTTATAGAATTACGCAGGAAGCATTAAATAATATGGTTAAACATTCGAAAGCTAAGGAATTCAGCGTTCAACTTGTAAGGCACCCCGACGTACTAATGTTAATGATTGAGGATGATGGAGTCGGATTTGATCCTCAAAAAATTAAGAGTGATCCTGCAAAAAAGAATCATCTTGGATTAGTAAATATGTCCGAAAGAGTTCTTTCGTTTAACGGTAAATTTCTATTAGATTCGCATTTGGGAGGCGGAACTGAAATAATTGTTGAAATCCCCATGGAGACTTAATGAAAAAAATCAGGGTTTTGATTGTCGACGATCATTTTTTAGTTAGGACGGGTATAACAAGCCTGCTTAGGGATGTTCCTGATATCGAAATTGTCGGGGAGGCAGAAAACGGTAAAATTGCAGTTGAACAATGTAAAAAGATCGTACCCGAAGTAGTTTTAATGGATATTTCTATGCCGGATATGTCGGGTATAGAAGCAACAAAATCTATAAAAGCCGAAAATCCCTCTATTAATATTTTGATCTTAACAATGCACGAAAGCGAAGAATATTTTTACAATACCTTAAAACAAGGAGCTTCGGGTATCTTAAATAAAAACGTCGGGAAGGACGAGCTTATTAATGCAATTAAAAGCGTGTCAACCGGAAAGCGGTATATAGGAAACAGTGTATCGGAATTAATGATAGATACATTAATGCAAAAATTTGAAGAAGAATTTTTAAGCAAACAGAAAGAAAAAGTTATTCTTACAAAAAGAGAAAAAGATATTTTATATTACATTGCAAATGGTTTTTCCAACCAGGACATTGCGGAAAAACTTAAAATAAGCGTTCGTACAGTTGAAACTCATAAGTCAAACCTTATGCAAAAGTTGAACCTCAAATCATCTGCCGCATTATCTTTGTATGCTTTTGAAAAAGGATACAAGTAGATCAAGAATATTTTTCCTAACCCTGTCATTTTAGTTTGAGGAATAAGCATTTA
>PLNZ01000187.1 GCA_003142915.1 Ignavibacteriales bacterium
TAAAATGTTGAATAAAATCGCGCTCTTGTTTTGCGCGGCAAGGTGACCGATTCTCGTTAAGTCTGCTCTCATACTATGGGCTTTTGCTGGTTTCTCGAAGGCCCTCAGCGCCCCCAGCCAGGCTAAAACTAACAAAAATACGCTCCCGATAATAAATCCTGCCAGTGCATAACCGTGATTAATTCGATATGCCCCATAGGTGCAGGCGAATATCCCGGCATAGCCGATGGCAAAAAATACCGCCGGATAATAATTCTTCTCCGCCGCCCAGAAAGCGGAAGTTATCACCCAGACCGCCGAGTATATCAGCGTAAGCCCAATCGCAGCTAAAAAGTCGGTGACGCCGAAATTCAATACATTCAGGAAGTAAGGAGTTCCGATTGCCAGCAAAATCAAAGAAATTATCAACGTGCATAAAATACCGGTTTTAATCCCCCGGCGTGCTGCATCTTCAACGAAATATTCATGGTCTTCGATTATCCGGTAAATCAGCAGCTGTATCCCCGCCGCTGCCGCTAAACTGATAATAATCGCCGTAAACATTATGATGGAAAGATGGTTCATCTGTTCCGGGCTTAAACCACGCAGTAAACTGAATAGCAGTATTGAAACACTCGTTGCCAATATCGAAGGTACAATGAATAACATTGCTAGGAATACGCTCGATTTGTTCCGGGTCGGTTTAAATAATCGGGTCTGATCAGACCTTTCAATACTCATTTACTAATTCCTTGTAAACCTCGCTGAAGTCGTGTCCCATTTTTCCAGTTTGATCCCCACTTAGTGATAATTACTTGGTTAATTGAGTTAATAATCTACTGTAAAATCCTTGTGAAATTTCAATTGAACTCATTGTCATGTAATTCGCATTAAAGTGCGCCTATTTCCATTGATCATAATTGAGGACAAGCTTACACATTTGGATTATTGCATTTGTTGATAACCCTGGGTTCGGGTAACTATTACAAAGGGGATTACTATCACTCTTTCCATCTCTCATTATAATCTGGTCTGATTCAAGTTTAAACAAGTAATTATTGAACAAATAGAAATCTTGAACCATTTGTGGGTGTTGTTCTAAATAACTATTCACAATCTGGCAATTTGCAACCTGAACCTGGAGCGATTCCCCCGTCCATGGATACGTTGCGATTAACCGCTGAGCATATCCCTGATTTACCGGAGGATTAGCCGCTGAAACTGGGGCTCCAAAAACGAAGGCCAAGCTCAAGACAAGCATAAGGGCAACACTTATTGCTAAAATTTTCGACCTCATAATTTCACCTCTCCCCTAAACACTCAAGAGCAATTTTAAAACAAAGTTTTAATAATAACTACTTGTATTTGCACCTACATATCATCTAAAGGGTACTTATCAATAAAATTAAAATACTTAGTTTTTACCGATATCTGATGCCTGGTTGATTAAATCTTTAGATTTTCATCGACACGATGATCGGTTTGTGTTTATTGGCTGAAGGTTAGGCTTGATAAAAGAAATCAAAATGCTATAATTTTCAATTCGAACATGTTTGAGCGTCATCGAAAATATGTTTTGGTTATGCGGCTATTATGAAATACCGATCTCGCGCATGTGTCTTGGAGTGCAAAAAATATCATAAATATAGAGTCGCGGGAAAATCGTTTAATGATGGCTATTTTATTATGCGCCGGAGACAAAGAAAAGGCCCGGCAATTTGCCTTTACCGGGCCTTTTCTCGCGTTTATTTCTTCAAGTAATTAATTGGTCCTTCTCCGCATTGTTATGACTACGACAATGACTATTAAAATCACAACAACACCAATTATTATAAATATCCACACTGGAAGGGATGAACTTGTTTTAGTTCCAGTCGCGGTTGTATTTGACGCTGTAGTGATTGGTGTTGTTGCTGCTGCTGAAGTTGTAGTTGTTAACTGTGCAATAGCTGTTGTTGTGGTCGACTCCGGAGCAGTGGTGGTAATGCCTGTCGTGGTTGTAGTAGTCGCCAGGGGTGTGGTCGTGGTGGTAATTATGACCGGAGTAGTCGTGGTAGTGGTCGTAGAAGTGGTGGTGGTCACCACCGGTGTAACCGGTTTCACCCCATAGGTAACGGCATACGCGGTAAAATGCGAAATCTGCGCGGAAATATAATGGTTGACGGTATCTACCGTCGCAGGTACAGTAATCCAGGCGTTCTGGGTAGTATCGAAGTAAGCAATCTGAAGGTTGTTCTCAAGTATTCCGGTGGGTAAAAATCCAGGATTGTAACTGAATCTGAGCGTCACCGCCGGACTAAAAGTGATACCGGCAGGAGTGAAGTCATAGGCAAGTCCGATTATTCCTGCGCCAGGCTGGAAAGCCGGAGGGGTTGGCATGTGAATCGCACTGATTTGAGTCGGCATTGTTCCGTTGGCAAGAAGCACAGTGGTGCCTGACGGAATTTGGATGAGGGCATCGGTATCGTCACTCCAGACATTGATATTCTGGGTAAACAAGCCCTTCGCATTAATATAGGATGAAACGTCGGTAATACCAGTCACAACCGGTGTGCCTGCTACAACACCACCACCGCCACCGCCACCACCGCCATTGGCAACGGCTGTTGCTGTAACTATAATAGTGTAAGTCTTAGTGGTGACTCCATCCTGGGCTGTAACCGCAATAGCGATGGTGTTGGCTCCGGCGATCAGCGAAAGAATGCCGGAAGGCTGCCCGCTGCCAACTGTTGTCCCATTTACTTTCACGGCAGCGTTAATCTGGTTAACAAACGGAGTGACTGTAACGGACATAACGCCGGCAGCAAGATTGTCGGTATAATTGATGGTTCCAGCAGCAAATGCGGGTGTTAATGTACCGGAACTGATAGTCAGATTACTCAGAGTAGCGTCAACGGCAGGTGCTGACCGGGTAACAGAAATGGTGTAAGTCTTAGTGGTGGTTCCATCCTGAGCGGTGAC
>PLNZ01000154.1 GCA_003142915.1 Ignavibacteriales bacterium
CTTTTCCGCGCTGTTGGCGGGCAGCCGTGATTACGATGGTGGCTTCTACGGTTTAGGTAACACCACTTTCTTTTGGAGTTCTACGGAGAGCTATACTTTCGACGCGTACTACTTGTACCTGTACACCAGTGATAGCGGCATCTACTTGATCTACTACGGTAAGGCTGATGGGTTTAGCGTTCGCTGCGTCAAGGATTAGACAATTTGTCAATTTAACTTGTCCCGTAAGGGACACGATTTAATATAATAGGATATGGCATTAGCAGAAGAATTACTGATATAATATTTCACTATTTCAAAAATTCTTGAGAAAAATGAAAATGCCTAAAATAAAAAGCTGCCTGCTTATAATATTAGTTATCCTTGTGGGGCAGAGTTATGCTCAACAAATTGAAATACAAATATCTAATTATAGCGGCAAAGCATACATATCGGAGTTAAGCGGTGAGAAAATTGTATTGATAGATTCGATTTCTGCCGGTGATAACGAAATTTATAGATTTCCATTCGCCAAAAATAAATATCACTCGGGTTTTTATCGTTTCTCTTTTGGCGCATACACCCAATCTCTGCAAAGCAAAACCCCGGCAGGATGGATAGATTTTCTATATGACGGCGAAGATGTAAAGATAAAAACAGATGCAGATAATATCCCGGACAGTATGAAAATTATTTCTTCCGAAAGCAACAAGTTGTATTATCAATTTATTAAACTCAATAAATCATACAAGACAAAAACAGAACTACTTCTGTTAATACTTTCCCGCTATCCCAAAGATGATAAATACTATAACCAAACAAAGAAAAGACTTAATGAATTGCAAAGCGAGTATATGCAATTTGTAAACATAGCTTCTCAAACAAACCATGACTCTTTTATTGCGGAGTATATTCACTCGGCACGGCTTCCTGTTGTTGATATTTCAATTCAACCGCAGCAGCAACTGTCATATTTAAAAACACATGCCTTAGATAATGTTGACTTCAATAACAGCTCTCTTATCTATTCCGACGCTTTTACAAACAAAACGATTGAGTATTTAACATATTACCGGAAACCGGACTTACCGCTTGAATTGTTAGAAAAAGAATTTATGACTGCCGTTGATTCTATTCTGAACAAAGCAAAAGTAAATCAAATTGTTTACGAACAGATTGTAGAATATCTGATTGACGGATTTAAGAAATTTGGTTTCGATAAAGTACTGGATTACATAGTGGAGAACTATGTTATAAAAGGTGATCTATGCCTGGATGTTAAAACGGAGGGTCTAATAAAACGCCGTATCGACCAGGCAAAGTTTTTTAAGATTGGCAGCGTTGTTCCCAATATTGTTCTTTCAGATACAGCGGGTAACAATATTGAGCTGGATAAAACTAAAGTAAAGAAAACGCTGATTGTCTTTTACGCAAGCTGGTGCCCTCATTGTAAAGAGATTCTGCCCAAGTTGAATGAACTGTATAACAGCGAAAAAGAAAAGAATTTTGAAGTATTTTCAATTTCACTTGATACAAATAGAAAAGATTGGACTGATTTTATAACGAATAATAAATTAACTTTTATAAATGTTTCTGATCTCAAAGGATGGGATGGTGAAGCGGCATCAGATTATTTTATTTATGCCACGCCAACAATGTTTATGATTGATCGGCAACTAAGAATAATTTCCAAACCTATGTCTGTTGAAGAAGTTAGAAGTATAATAAATTAAAATATATCTAAAGTTATAAGGAATTCATGCAGAAGCATAATCCTGTGTTGGATTATACCGTAAAGCGGACGCAATGAACTTTGCGGCATTTGTGTAAATTAAAGTGCAGCATTGGCAATAGACAAATATACTTCTAATGCGCAATTGTCATTCTAACAATTTATAGGAGGTATGTATGCAATATTTCAAGCACACTTTTTTACTTTTGACCGGTGTTCTGTTCATTGTTAATAGTCATTTAAGTTTTTCACAAACAGGCTCTTTTGATTACAAGAGAAGCCTGTTTGGTACCCCTTCAACCCTTTCGCTTAATGTTCAGTCGATAAACAAAGCAACTGGTTCAGTGGCAGTCAACGGAGGTGACACACAATCTCCTACCATTCCATTCATTTGGAATTGGGGAGACGGCACTACCTTGACTGGTTTTTTCCCACAAGGACATACTTATTCCGACGTAAGCAAAAATTATATTGTTAATGTAACGGCAACATACGCAGATGGGAATAAGGATTCCAATCAAGTCCTAATCCGATTCATTGCTCCCGTGATAAATCCAATTTCACTTCCTTCAACTCTGGCTGTCACTATTCCCACAACTATGCCAATTATGGGTTCAAGGCTAGGGCCTCTGCCAAGCCAACTTTCAGTTTTTAACAATAGTTTCTTTACCACAATACCACGAAGCACTCTTGAATACGTATTATCTGTCTGTGCGAAGGTAGAGAATGATTTTGTGAACAATAATGTCTATCAATTCAATGGAAGTTTTAATCAAGTACTTCTGCGTGATTCAACTTTTGCCGGCGCCTATTCAATTTGGTTTTCAAATCCAGTGGCTTTTGGTGTTAGCGATGGTTTCCTGCAAGGTACAATTGGTTACTCATCATTCTTTCACGAAATGGGACACAATTTTACTCTGAATACTCCCTCAACTTATTACTACGGAGGAAAAGTAGACGGATATGCGAATGCCATATACTCAGAAAGTATGGCTCAAATATTTCAGCATTCTGCAGGATACGAAATCATTAACAATTACCAGGCTTATGGACTTAGTGACGACCTTGTATTTGATATCAAACAGAGTGTGCTTTCTTCAATAAGTGTTATCAGAGCATCGTATGAACAATATCTCGCTTCAGGAAAAAACTTTGCATCCTGGAACGACCCGTCCACACCCGTAGACGAAACACTTAATACTTTCATGACAATCGCTTATAAATTCTGTGAACATGCTGAAAACCTGGGGCTGGGTTATAAAGCCCCTTTGAAAAGGATGCTGAATCTATTGCAGGGATTCAATCCAAATTGGGCTCAATTGTATAACCCTTTGAATAACAGCGCTGCTGCAGATACTTTCCGTGCAACTTTAATGGTAACAGCGCTTTCATACGCATTCTCTACCGACTTACGGGCAGAGTTT
>PLNZ01000409.1 GCA_003142915.1 Ignavibacteriales bacterium
TTGAAAATAGTAACAGATAATCCTCCGTTTAATATTGCAAATTCCGGTTCGGGGAGTCCGTGTTTTTTGCACTCCTCAATAATTTTGAGAGCTCCCCTTCCCCATGCCTCTACTAATCCGGCCTTAAAGAAGACATTTGCCAGAACAGGGTTTCTTGGCCGGGAAGTATGTTTTTTTTTAATGCTTCAAGAGACATACTCGGGTGTAATAATCCCGCATTCCAAAACATAATTTTATCATCGTAAATACTTATCTGAACAAATGAATCCATATAATCACGATGAACAACTGCATTTATGAGAACCTCTCTTATTGCTTCATAGGGATAAGGGGAAGTTTCCTTTCGGTGTAGTCCTTCATAGGAAATCTGATTAACAAAATATTTCTTTTCCAAAACCTCTAAAATTTGATCAGGCATTTGTAAAATATTGCCTTCAATAATTTCTTGAGATAGTAATTCTGTATCGGATTTTCCGAATCTTCCAATTTTTGCATAGGCGTTTGGATAAAATCTATTTGGCTCTTTCCCAAACAAAAGAATAGCCGCACGTTTAAATTTCTTTTCAGTAAGAAGATTTAAATTCTCAAGAATGTGTATCGAATCAGATTCTTTTTCCAAAAATGTCATTCTCTGACTTTGGACAGCCTCTTTCCTGAAATACTCTATTGCAGAAGGATTTATTTTATCAATCGTAATATTTGGGTCTATAACATCATCCCAGGTCATACCCATTTTTCTTAATAGGAAATCGGTTAAAGAAGCATCTGTTAATTCTCGATTAGTAGTTCCACTTCTAAAGTAATAACGGCTCCTCAATGAAATGGCTACTGTAGAAGACGAAATAACAATTTCTATATATTCTAAACCTCCTTCATGGAGTAAATTTACATCAACTGTAATTCCAAGAAGATCCCGAACCTTATTTGGAATTTCTTCCATGAGTCTTTTGGCATCAGAAATACCGACTACTTTTCCGTTGTCGCCTTTACCAATAAACAGAACTCCCCCGTTGGCATTTGCAAAACCACAAATCCATTTAAGATAGTCGTCATGCCAACTTGATTTATACTCGATATTTTGTGTTTCTGTCATGTGACACATAACTTGATGATAGTTCCTAAGCTGCTGAACTTTTGAGAGATAATGAAATAGGATTGTTTTTTAATTTACTAACTTTTTGAATAGAAAATCCCAAAATATTTCCTTTGTCGTCAACTTTTTCCATTACAGCATCATTTTCGGTTTCTTTAAAATAACCTGTTTTTTTTTCAAAAATAACCTCTAAAAAATCAGCTTCTTTATCGTACCATATTTTTATTTCTTTTTCCATAACATTTTACTTTTCTTTATTGTATCTGTGAAAAATAGATCAAGCCTGCCTACCGGCAGGGTTAAGGCCAAGAAAAGCGTGTTGAGTATGTTGTTGGATTCACAATCTACTATTCACGATTCACTATTTACTGTTCACCATTCACTGTTCACTATTTATCATAAATCCAAAAGTTCATCAATTTTAGAATAAACAATGCTATAAAATTCTTCAAAATCTTTCATATTATTTAACAGAATTGATTGCAATATATCAATGCTGATTTCCCGGTAATCGAGAACAGCCATGTTTCTAAAATCAACCATGCTAATAATTTTATCAGCTAAATCTTTTTCTAAAAATTTATTTTGTTCTAGTATCACAAAGGATTCTTTATATGAAGCAGGCAATTTATATCCTTTTTTAGCAATGATAATATTTGATATATCTATACATGCCTGGATCGCCCTTTGAAGATATAAAACAAATACATCATGTTTTATAAAATCATCTAGTTTTTCCGGTTTAAACCCGGTGACTCTATTAATTGTATTAAGACAGTTCTTTATGATCGATATTTTCGATAATACAGCATCTTTTTCAAGCATATATCCTGCCGTTTAACATATTATCTTCTATTATTTTTCTGCTTATTTTAAAATCAAGATATTCACTGATTTTTTTTGCTTTAAATAAGACAAAATTAGAGTTGTTCTCTTTAATAATTATGTTCCCATTTGCAAGAACCTGCATTGTAATAATAATATCAGCATCATTCAGTATTATTAAATCTATATCGCGATCAAATGATTTGATTATTTCTCTCCTAATCCCGGCTTTTTTTTCTTTGGTATTAAACTCAGAATTGAAATATACAGCTATATCGATATCGCTTTCTATATTAAAATTATCATTTGTAATTGATCCGAATAGAAGTGCAAACTCTGCTTTACCTTTCAATAGCTCAATTAATCTGAGGATAATATTTTGTTTTTCTTCTATCATCAGGGGTTAGGGGTTAGTTTTTTTTAGTTATGAGTTATTTAGTAAGTCCTTAGATCTTGCGCAAATTGGCAAAAGAATTAAACACGCTCAAGATTAACTCGTAGCAAGAGCAGGAATAATATAGAGTTCTTTGACAATGTGTGCGCCAGCTAAAATGCGTTTACCTTATTTGGTTAAATAATATTTATAAGTATTCTTTACTTTTTTAATTATCCCATGAAGTAGTAAACGTTTTAATATTCTAGATACAGCAGAAGCCGATAAAGAATCGCTTAACTTTTTGCGTAGTGATTTATTCCGAAACCCATTTATGTTAAATTCGCCGGATTCTAATGCTAAAAGAATTTGAGCGTCAACAGGCTCAAAGAAATTAAATCCACGGTAAGAACGATCATGATCAGTTATCTTTTGAGATACTGTGTCAAGATTCTTAATGCCGCTGGAATTGTCTTCAAAAGAAGCGATAAAATCAAGATAGCGGCTGTTGGCAGCCAGGCAGCATTTACAGAGTTCGTATAGACTGTATATTGATTTTTTCATCGGGGCTAAACGTTGTACACTGCGATGATCTATAGTATTTACCTGGCGATAAATCTTGAACTCTGTTACATCGTTTACCGTTGTTTCGATACGCAAGATGTTTTTGTCTTTGTTATACATCTTGATGCTGTTTACACCCATTAAGTGTTTAATCCTTGTACCTTGGATCTGTTTATTATATTTATTGCCGACTTCTTGTTGATAATGGGCGGCTAATTTCCGTGAAAAGAACGTTGCAATATTATCCGGCTTAACCGAATGAATACAATTATGAACTAATTGATCATAAATTAGTAGTAAATCATTTGTATTCTTAAATATAACATCGGTGGAATATTCAACTTGAGACAGAGTCCAGCGATAAGTCTGCCCGCTTTGTTCTAAAAATGGAATATACCTTTTAATGATGCCATCAAAAGATTTGTGTATATCATCGGCTTTAATTGATGAACTTAACTCTTGTGCAATATTATAATTATCAATAAAGTTAAATGCGTTATCCGACATGCTGTAATTTATGTTGCGCTCCCGCAGTTTATTAGCTAAATAATTGTGTCCGTTAAAGTAGAATTGAACACGGAAAGGAATCCAGGTAGGTATACGCAAGAAACAAAGTCCGAATGACTTATCGATAAAATATATGTAGTAGTATAAGCATTTTGATGTGCCGGATTTTAAGAATGCTCTGTTTTTTATTTTATCGAATGTTGGTCTGTAACAATCGCAAATTTCCATTGACGTATAGATTTTTATTAAACCTTCTTTTTCTCCCCGTTCAAGAAGAATCTTTTGTATATGTTCTTCTTTATTAAAGTGCAGCGGACTTCTTATATGTTCAATGGTAATGTTATTACTTACAGCTATTGACTCTACATTCTGGCGTAAAGAATCATTCATTTGTTTTCCGAACATCGGAAAATCTTTGACTTTAATATTGTGCTCATAAAGGTAGTAGTCCATTGCTTCAGCGTAACCCCACTTTGTAAGTGAACCGCTAATAATTACTCTGTCTAAACAGCTAATTGTTCCGGCTATCTTACCTGAGTATTTATTATGAAAATCTGTTTTCATTTTGGTATGCTTTCGCTTAATTGTTTTCTAAAGATGTTATAAAATAAGCATTTTTTTTGGTTCCGGCTTTGCTGGGTTATGAATTATGAGTTATCTTGCTAAGGTCAAGGTTAAAAAAACCGTTACAAGTGACAAAACAGGTTAAGGCTAAGGTCAAGGTTAAGAAAACCATAATGTTAATCATCTTTTTTCTTTTTTACTA
>PLNZ01000147.1 GCA_003142915.1 Ignavibacteriales bacterium
ACGGTCATACTTACACCATCAATTGCAACCGAGCCAACATAAATAAGATATTCCTTAAACTTCTTCGGAAAGGAAATTTTTATGAAGTGACTGTTTGAGAGTTTCTTAATCTCAACAATTTTTCCGGTGGTATCTACATGCCCGAGGACAAAATGCCCACCGATACGGGAATCAGCTTTTAACGGTCTTTCAAGGTTAACCTTATCATCATCCTTTAAAGAACCTAAGTTAGTCTTCTTTAATGTTTCCTCAATTGCATCAACAGTAAAAGTATTTGAATTTTTTTTTATAACAGTTAAGCATACACCGTTCACACTGATACTGCTACCAATAGCAAGATCTTCCATTACTTTTAGACCGGAAAAAGTCATTTGATACTCTTCCCTGGTTTTTAACTTTTGAATCAGTTTTCCTGTTTCTTCAATTAGTCCTGTAAACATTCTTAACCATTTCAGATTTTTATATAATGAATTGCTTATTATTTATCAACACAAAAATAAAAAAATACATCTTATCAAAGTCTGTATATAGAAGATATTTATTTAAACGGAAAAATTATTTGATAAGNNCCATCATCGCCGGTAAGTTTTACATTATCAATTTTTACTTTCACAGCTTGTCTAAGGCTTTTTATTCCGAAACTTGCAATAGAGGGAGTTCCACAGCCGAGAATTTTCGGAGACATAAACATTAAAATATCGTCAAATAAGTTTTCTTTAATAAATGAAGTAAAAATTTTACTTCCTCCTTCAACAAGTAATGAGGCAATATTTAATTTTCCAAGTTCTTTTAGTGCAATCTTTAGATCCAGCCTTCCAATTGATTCTTCTTTAATGAAAACAACTTTGATTCCTAAGAGAGCAAAACTTTTCAATTTTCTCTGTTTCTGACGACTTTTCTCAGAAGTTAGTACTATCAGACCTTTATCCGTGTTTTTTTTAAATAAATTAAGATCAAACTTAAGGCTCAAATTTGAATCAATTAAAATTCTTTTAGGGTTCCTTCCATCAACCAAACGAACAGTTAAAGAGGGATTATCTTTATAAGCAGTTCCTGCACCGATTAAAACTGCATCATATTTTGAACGAAGATTGTGTACATATCGTCTTGAATCTATAGAAGTAATCCATTTGGCGTTGCCGTTATGATCGGCTATATGAGCGTCTAAGGTTTGGGCAAATTTTAATGTTACGTAAGGTATTTTCTTAAAAATATATTTAAAAAAGAATTTATTCAGATTTATACATTCTTTTTCCAAAACACCTACTTTAACATCAATGCCTGCTTTTTTTAATTTCTTAATCCCGCTGCCGCTTACCAGCGGATTCATATCAAGTGTACCAATTACTACCCGTTTAACTTTATTTTCTATTATTTTATCTACACAAGGGGGAGTTTTACCTATATGGCTGCAAGGTTCAAGGTTTATATATAGTGTGGATCCTTCAATACTTTCATTTGCAGAATTTATAGCGTTAACTTCAGCATGGCTGCAACCGAATTTTTCATGATAACCTGCACCAACTATTCTGCCGTTTTTAACTATTACACAACCAACTAAAGGGTTGGGACTTACATTACCCATCCCCTTTTTAGCAATTTCTATCGCAAGTTGTATGTATGATTCATCACTCAAAGTATATTTATTACTTTATTTAATTGATAATATTTCAAATTCCAATAATCCTGCAGGAGCTTTAACAGTTATTTTTTCGCCTATTTTCTTTCCCATTAGCCCTTGTCCGACAGGAGAAGTAATAGCAATTTTCCCTGCCTGGAAATCGGCTTCTTCCGGTGATACAAGCATATATTCGATTATTTTATCATTCTTTAAATTTCTTATTGAGACTTTCGAGAGGATGTGTATTTCATCATTTGAAAATTGAGAAATGTCTATAATTCTTGCCCTGGATAAAATGCTTTCCAATTTACTTATTCTTAGCTCAAACAAGCCCTGCTCTTCTTTAGCGGCATCATATTCCGCATTTTCAGATAAATCGCCGTGAGCTCTTGCTTCCGCTATTTTAGCTGCAATCTCTTTTCTTCCATTAGATTTCATATTTTGCAGTTCTTTTTCTAATTCAACTAATCGTTCTTTTGTTAAATAAACAAAAATTGGTTCAGGCATTGTTACTTACTTTTAATTGTTAATAGAGAATTTAAAAAAAATTGCCACCGCTCGTAGGCAGTGGCATATGAAAATTAAATAAATTAACATAAGTTGTCAAGAACTCTTTGGTCTGTTTTTAATTCTTTTTAAGTTAAATTATCATTCAATAATACACCAAATTGTTTAAAATACTCAAAAAATGTTTGATAACATTATATTAATTGTCATTTAATAAATTGGAATTGAAAATTTAATTATTTCAATAAAGATTTTTATTTGAGAATTATCAAATGAATGATAAAATCATGCACAGAATATCCTAATATTTGGTTGACTTTTTCAATAAAATAAAATACCGGCAATATTATTATGGGTATGAAAATAGTTATAACCGGAGCCACAGGATTAATAGGTAAAGAACTTTGTAAAGAGCTTATCAGCAAAGGAGATGAGATTACAATCTTTACAGGAAATCCATTCAAAGCCAAACTATTAATCAAAGGAGCAAAAGAATATATTTGCTGGAATTATCATAAACCGGAAGAATGGGAAGATTATATTAACGAAAAAGATGCCGTAATTCATTTAGCAGGGGCAAGTATTGCAGGCAAAAGATGGACAGAAAGCTATAAAAGGACAATCNNGAGGGAGATAAGCACTAAAAATCTGGTTAAGGCTATTGAAACAGCCGGGCAAAAGCCGGGTTTATTTATTTCTTCTTCGGCAGTTGGTTTTTACGGCAACGCGGGGAACGAGATACTAACGGAAGAATCGAAAAATGGCAGTGATTTTTTATCACAGGTTTGCAGGGTTTGGGAAGCATCGGCGGAAAAAGTTGAAGTGCAGGGTATTAGGAGAGTAAGCATAAGAACAGGAATTGCTTTAAGTAATAAAGGTGGCGCCTACAAAAG
This sequence comes from Ignavibacteriales bacterium, assembly GCA_003142915.1. Taxonomy (GTDB): domain Bacteria; phylum Bacteroidota; class Ignavibacteria; order Ignavibacteriales; family Ignavibacteriaceae; genus FEN-1297. The sequence continues at coordinate 3,022 of PLNZ01000147.1, forward strand.
AATACTTTTACCTTTCAAATTGTTTATCGGCGGACATATAGGTAATGGAAAACAGTGGTTCCCTTGGATTCATATTGAAGATTTAATAAGAATCTATATTTATGCGCTGGATAATCGCTCGATAAGCAGTGTTGTTAATGCAGTATCTCCATACCCGGTATTAGCAAATGAATTTGCTAAATGTATTGGAAAGACAATCCACCGCCCGTCTTGGTTTCCAGTTCCAATATTTGCGTTAAAATTATTTATTGGTAAAGCTGCGGAGTCAGTAGTTGCAAGCCAAAGAGTGGTGCCTAAAAAATTATTAGACGCAGGATTCAAATTCAAATTTGAAAAGATTGAGGAAGCGTTACAAGATTTATTGACGACTGAATTAAAGGTCGAGTAGATTGCCCGACCTTCAATAATTTAATACCTGTAATAATCCGGTTTGAAAGGCCCATTAACCGATACGCCAATATAATCAGCCTGCTTTTGGGTAAGGGTTTCAAGTTCAACACCAAGTTTCTTCAAATGAAGAACAGCAACTTTTTCATCAAGCTGCTTTGGAAGAACATAAACTTTGTTCTCGTATTTACCCGGGTTAGTCCATAGTTCTATTTGAGCAAGAGTCTGGTTAGTAAATGAATTTGACATAACAAATGACGGATGGCCTGTTGCACATCCAAGGTTCACTAATCTTCCTTCAGCTAAGACTATTATATCTTTCCCATTGATTGTGTACTTATCTACCTGCGGCTTTATTGTATCCCTCGTATGGCCATAATTCTTATTAAGCCATGCCATATCGATTTCATTATCAAAATGCCCGATATTGCATACAACAGCATTATGCTTCATCTTAGTAAAACATTTTTCAGTAACTATATCGGTATTACCCGTTGCAGTTATAATTATATCAGCTTCCAAAACGGCATGCTCGAGAGTTTTAACCTGAAATCCGTTCATTGCAGCCTGAAGTGCACAAATAGGATCAACTTCGGTAACAATAACCCGCATATTCGAATTTGCCAAAGATTCTGCAGAGCCTTTGCCTACATCGCCGTAACCGCAGACTACCGCAACTTTGCCTGCCAGCATTAAATCTGTAGCACGCCTGATAGCATCCACTAACGATTCGCGGCAGCCGTATTTATTATCAAATTTTGATTTGGTCACCGAATCATTCACATTAAAAGCAGGTACGGGTAAAGTACCGTTTTTCATTCTATCATACAAGCGGTGAACGCCGGTAGTAGTTTCTTCGGAAATACCTCTTATATTCTTAACCAATTCAGGATATTTATCAAGCACAAGATTGGTAAGATCGCCTCCGTCATCAAGAATCATGTTAAGAGGTTTTTTATCATCACCAAAGAATAAAGTTTGTTCTACACACCAATCATACTCTTCAAGAGTTTCACTTTTCCATGCAAATACAGGAACACCTGCGGCGGCGATTGCAGCGGCGGCATGATCCTGCGTTGAGAAAATATTGCACGATGACCACCTAACTTCAGCACCGAGTTCAATAAGAGTTTCAATCAATACGGCAGTTTGAATCGTCATATGCAGGCATCCTGCAATACGCGCTCCTTGCAATGGCTTCTGTTTCCCAAATTCTTCACGGAGAGACATTAAACCGGGCATTTCCGCTTCGGCAAGTTTAATTTCTTTTCTTCCCCATTCAGCTAACGAAAAATCTTTTACTTTATAAACCAACTTTGACTTAGCTTTTTTATTCAGCGTTTCGCCCATCTTCTAATCCTCTTTATAATTTATTTTAATTCAAAGACAAAATATATTTGGTTTTTCCCAAAGGGATGGCTGGCCAAGCCAAAATTGCATGAAACTTGCGGCTTGAACCATAGACTCAGTACCCGAGTTAAAACTCGTTGTTATTTAATAAAATTTTAATAATTGCATAACATGAGTAATTATTTTAACGAATAATAATGTTAAGCATATTTTTTAAATACCGGAACAATGTCTAATTGTTCCCAGGTAAAATCTTTATCATTTCTGCCAAAATGCCCATAAGCAGCCGTCTTCTGGTAAATAGGTCTTCTTAAGTTTAACCTCTTAATAATACCTCGCGGGGTTAAATCAACTTCCTTCTGAATCATCCTGGAAATTTCTTTATCAGGAATAACGCCGGTTCCTTTAGTATCAATGAAAACCGAAATAGGTTTAGCAACCCCGATGGCATAAGCTACCTGCACAAGACATTCTTTGGCAAGTTTTGAAGCGACAACATTTTTTGCAATATGTCTTGCAGCATAAGCAGCACTTCTATCAACCTTGGAAGGATCTTTACCCGAAAATGCACCACCGCCGTGAGGAGCCCAACCGCCGTATGTATCAACTATTATTTTTCTGCCTGTTAATCCGCTGTCCCCATGAGGGCCACCGATTTCAAACCTGCCTGTAGGATTGACAAAATATTTTGTGTTTTTATCAATATATTTTTCAGGTATAACTTTTTTAATTATGTTTTCAATTACGTCTTCTTTTATTACTTTTTGTTTTGCATCCGGATCATGCTGAGTGGAAATAACGACAGTATCAACGCGGACAGGCTTGTTGTTTTCATCATACTCAATAGTAACCTGAGACTTTCCATCAGGGCGCAGATAAGACATTAATCCGTTGTTCTTCTTTCTTATATCTGCTAATTTTTTTACAAGCTTATGAGCATACATAATAGGCATAGGCATAAGTTCCGGTGTCTGATCGCAAGCGTAACCAAACATTATTCCCTGATCGCCCGCGCCGCCTTTATCAACACCCATAGCAATATCCGGCGATTGTGAATGAATAGCATTCAGCACGGAACATGACTCCGAGTCAAATTTATAATCTGCACTTGTATATCCAATATTTTTAACTGTTTCTCTAACTATATCGGGCACTTCAATATAAGCTTTTGTAGTAATTTCACCGCCTACTAATACAAGTCCTGTTGTTACAAAAGTTTCACAAGCTACACGCGCATTAGAATCTTGTTTATATATTGCATCTAATATTCCGTCGGATATTGCATCGCAGACTTTATCCGGATGTCCTTCGGATACTGATTCGGAAGTAAAGAAATATGACATATCTAATCTATCCTCTTTATAATAATGAATTAAAAAAAATCGATTTCGGATGAATCGCCTGAATTTAATCTTTTAATCATGCCTCTAATTATAACATTGCTTCCGATTATTGAATTTTCAAGAAGCGTTTTTGAGACCTGAACATTTGAACCTATAATTGTATTTTTAATAATACATTCATCTATCTTACATCCGCTGTCCACTGTTGTATAAGGGCCAATAACAGAATTTTTAATTTCTGCATCTTCGGGAATGAAAACGGGATGATTTATTATAACACTATCAAATTTTTTGCTTACGCTTTTTTGATTCAGCAAATATTGATTCGTAGAGAGCAAAGTTTCCGGCTTTCCACAGTCATACCAGCCTTCAACCGGGAAAGCCTTTATCTTTTCACCGTCTTCAATCATCATCTGCAATGCATCTGTAAGTTGGAATTCGCCTTTAGTTCTGACATCTTTTTCAATAAGACGATTTAAACTTTTTATTAATATTTCCGAGTTGGCTATATAATAAAGACCGACAAGAGCAAGATTCGAGGCCGGAATTAACGGCTTTTCAATTAGTTTCGTTATATACCCATCTTCAACAACGGCAACACCAAACCTTCTGGGATCTTCAACTTCTTTAACTCCAAGTGAAGTTTCTTTCTTTTTAAAAACATCTTTTAAGTTTACGTCGAAAATTGTGTCGCCGAGTATTATGAAAACTTCTTTTTCATCAATGGTAGGTATAGCAGTATAAATAGCATGTCCAAGGCCTTCCATTTCATGTTGTTCAACAAATTCTGCCTTGATAGAAGGGTACTTAGAACGCACATAATCAATTATCATATCCCCCAGATGACCGATAACAAACGTAGCATTATAAACTTTTTCTTCTAAAAGTTTTTCAAGAATATGCCCTAATATTGGTCTCCCTCCGACGTTAATCAACACCTTAGGAGTCGAATATGTATGTGGTTTTAAGCGGCTTCCTAACCCAGCTACCGGAATTATTGCCCTCACTTTAAGATGACCTCTAATTTTTATCTTTAAAATTTAGTTAATAAGACAAAGAATAACAAATAATGCGGGTACAATCATATCGGCTTTTATTTAAAATAATAATTGTTAAGTTGTAACTTGATTAACATTAAAATTTAATTATAACAAATAAAAAATTAGGGAGATAATATTAGATTAAAGATTATCTCCTAATACTTTCTCTAAAATTTTATCTATATTTTTAGTATTATCGAAAAAAGTCAACAGTCTTTGCAGTACTTCATCAACTATTGCATCAGGACAGGAGGCTCCGCTCGTTAGAATAACATTAACAGGATTTTTTGCCGGGAAATAATTTTTTGTTAGTATTTCAACTTTTTCATTTAAATTAAAATGATTGATTTCCTTCTTGGTTATAATTTTTTGTGCGGAGGAAATAAAATAGGTTTTAAGCTTTCTTTCGCATAATTCAGCTATATGCAAGGTGTTGCTGCTGTTATATCCCCCGACTACAATTGCAAAATCTGCGTCTTTTTTCAGCAGACCGTAAGTCGCTTCCTGATTTTCGTTGGTTGCATAACAAAGAGTATCTTTGGTATCAGCAAAATGTTCTATTAATTCCGCTTCACCAAATTTCTTCAACATCGTATTTTTGAGATATTCCGCAATAGCCTGTGTTTCTGATGCAAGCATGGTAGTTTGATTTACCACTCCAATCCGGTCAAGGTCTCTTTTAACATCAAAGCCATCAGAGTATTTGCCCTTAAAAAAGGAGTAGAACTCCTCTTTATCCTTTTGGCTTAAGATGATGGAAGAGAGAAATTGAGCTTCTTCAATATTTTTTATAATTACCACATGTGCATTTCTTATACTGTGTGAAAAAGTAGCACGCGTTTCTTCATGGTAATGCTTACCGTGAACTATTACAGTATATTTATTTTCCCCAAGTTGATGTGATCTGTTCCAGACCTTTTCAACGAACGGGCAAGTGGTGCTATACTTATAAGGATTTATGCCGATTTCATTCAGTCTATTTTGTATTTCAATAGTAGTGCCAAATGCTGGAATTATTACAATATCATCTTTGTTTAATTCATCCCAGCTTATTAATTGCCTGCCAGCAGCATCCATCAGGAATTTAACCCCCCGGTTCATAAGCTCATTATTCACACCAGGATTATGAATTATTTCACTTAACAGGAAAATCCGTTTGCCGGGGTTTTCTTCAACGGTTTTATAAGATATTTCTATAGCATTCTCAACGCCATAGCAAAAACCAAAATGACGCGCTAAATAAAATCTTATCGGTCCAAAATCCAAAAGAGTTGGAGAAAAGTCCACTTTCCTTGGATCTTTCAGATTTCTAGCTTCTTTAATCTTTGTTATAAAAGAGCTTCTGTAAAAGCCCGGTATATTAAATTTTTTCATTTATGACTAATAATCAATTAACAAACAATTTTTAGAACAATAAAATTATGATATACGAATTAAAGAATCCACCTTCTTAGAAGGCGGATTTCCGAGTTACATTAAATAATATCATACGAGTTAAACTTTAAAAGAATAACGTTATTTCTTTAAACAGATGTCCGCCTATTAATTTTTTAGCCATCCACTGCTTATCAGCCATTCTTTACAATGATCTATCCACTTGTCGCTTGTGGTAATGTTGTTTAACCCGAAGCCATGTCCACCTTTGGGATAAATAAGTAATTCCGCATCCACTCCATTCCTCTGCAATGCCTGGTAAAAACAAATGCTATTATCCACATTCACTACCTTGTCATTACCTGCCTGTACAAGAAAAGCAGGAGGTGTATTCCTGTTAACTTGCAATTCATTAGAAAAGAACCGCACCTTTTCTTCAGATGGATTTTTCCCAAGTAAGTTTTCCCGTGTTCCCGGATGAGTAAGAGAATCCGTAAAGCTAATGACAGGATAAATAAGGATCATGAAATTTGGGCGCAGATTAATATGTTCTTCATTTTTAATTACCGGGTCATTAAAATGTGTTCCTGCTGAAGCCGCAAGATGACCACCTGCGGAGAAACCTAATACGCCAATTTTAAGAGTATCAATATTCCATTCCAGACCGTGAAGACGAACGGTTTTAATAGCTTCCTGCAGATCCTGTAAAGGACCGATCGTTTTATCGGGCATTATGCTATCGCCCGGCATCCGGTACTTTAGAATAATGGAAGCTATTCCCATTTTCAGAAAAGCTTCTGCAGGATCAATTCCTTCATGCTTCATAGCCAACCCCCAGTAACTACCTCCCGGACAAATTATAATAGCAGGTGTTTTTTCTTTTTTGTCTTCCGGAAGATAAATGGATAAGGTTGGGCGGGAGATAAATTCCAGAAAATAATTACCGTTCCCCAGTTCAGTGCGCTTTTCAATATCAGGCTTAATTATTGAATTGGGAGTAGCACCGGGATATAAAGGAATTGTTTGCTGTGCATTAATCCAGGCGGAGAACATATAAAAGAATAATAGCAAGAGATAATGCTTCATATATTTATTTCCTTCAGTTTATAATTTTATCTATTTTCATAAGTCCGGAATCAATTTCTTCATGCATTAGACCGGTCTAATTTTAAATAATTGCCTGGGAGAGATAAATTTAGATATTTTTCTCAAAGATAAGGCTTTGAATAGCCCCAGCATAACCGGCAATTTTTGAAATGTGCATTTATAGTAATATTTTATAGACAGTTATTTGCGGCAATTTTTTATTCTATGCTACGGAAATCTAATTAAAGATATAAACTAAAACCATCTCAACGAATCATTAAAATTAATTATTTATGAAAAAAATATTTATTTTACTACTTTTGATTATTACTTCGGAACGGGATAACATAGGAATTAATGATTTGATAATTGAACTTTTATAAACTATGTCTTAATTTTATAATAAAAAACCATGTTCAAAAATAAAAGTCTTGCCTTATTGTATAAGTTTATTGCCATTAATGCAGAACGTTTCCCTCAAACCGGTAAATTTTTTGATTGGTTAACATTAAAACTATTAGGAGAATCCAAAATAGCTCAAGGCTTGGTAACCAGGAACGCAAACAAACTTAGTCATGCTACAAAACGCAACAAAATATGCGTAATAGCTGATGTGAATATTGGCGATGCAATTACTATCCAAGCAATTATTCTTGCTATACAAGAATTATTACCCGGGGCAAATATTGATTATATTATTAATAAAAAGGCAGAACTTTTACTTGAGGGGTTTCCGGGAATTGACACTGTTTATGGGGTTTATACTTCTGCGCCATTAACAGCAGAGGATATGAACATTATAAACGAGCTATTGGAAATTAATAGGTATGATATTGTTTTTAATTTTTGCCCGTTTTATTCCAACAAAATAATTTTACCCCCAGGTACTATTGAAATAAACTATTTGGGTATTATGCCCCAAATAGTAAAAGATATAGCAAATCCGAATATTCAGTCGCACATGGTTCTCCAACTATATAATTATGTTCAACGACTATTTGCTAATTTAGAAGCTACACCTAAAGGGATTTTTCGCGGAACCAGGGCCATCATTTCTTCCGATGCTGTAATGCAATCTGAATCCTTTATTCAAGATAATGGGTTAGGAGATCATAAAAAAATATTATTTAATCCCGATACTTCTTCCCGATTTACCAGAATTCCTTTTCATTTGCAAATTTCATTATTGGAAATGTTAACTGAGTTACATTGCGAGATTTTATTGACACCCGGGTATAATAAAAAAGGTATTGAGCATGAGCTACTACAGGCTTTACCCCGCCACAAACAAGACAAGTGTAAAATTGTTCCTATTCCTTTACCGCTTGATATGTTCGCTGCATTAGTTGATCATTGCGATGCTTTCATCACGGGCGATACAGGACTCTTACATATTGCCGCTGCTAAAAAAATTTCCAGAACCGGGGATTTTGTTTTTAAGAATTGTACAGCTATATTTTCTATTTTTGGAGCTACACCATCAAGGCTCTATGGATATGATTCCTTTCGTCCCGGATTCATACCGTCTTTTCAAAATGCGGTGTCTCATACTTATGAAGGGAATTGTTACCGTAATATTATGTATCTCATTAATAAAAATATACTGCCCCATGATGAAAATTATTTTTTTAATGGTCTAAATCTTGAAAAAATAGTAATGGATATGGGTTTATGTTTGGGAGATAAAGATAATAAGTAAATCATGTTACGCAAAATTTTTAGTATATTAGGTTTTTGAATAAACACACACCTTTCGAGGGAATTTTCCCACAGTGGCGCTGCCAAAGGGCTGCCTATGGCAAAACTTTTGCCTTTGAATTTATTTTCTGACAGCATTTATTTTGTCTATTAAATCTCCAATAATTGATTCGGAAGATTTTGATATATCTATTTCAATCGCCTGCTGCGGTTCTTTCAAGACATCAAACTGGCTTTTTAGCATTTCCGGTTTAAAGAAATGGGGTATTCTTTCCTCCATTCTCTTTCTAATTAAATCATAACTTCCCTTCAGATATATGAATTTGACTTCCTCACTCACTTTTAAAATTTTTCTGTATGCTTCTTTAAGCGCCGAGCATGAAATAACAATATTTTCTCTTTTAGAAATTGCTTCTTCAATTACTTTTCTTAAAGAGAGCAGCCACGGCAGCCTGTCTTCATCATTAAGGGGGATCCAATTTTTCATCTTTTCAACATTCTCCGCGGGGTGGTACTCATCGCCTTCATAATATTTCCAGCCGAATTTATTGCTCACGGCTTTGGCCACTGTTGTCTTCCCGGAACCGGATACCCCCATTACGATAAAAATCATTTATTATACTCCATCCAATACTGCCGTATTGTTTCTATATAAATTTTCCTTTATAAGCCCACAAGCCGAGCGCCGGATTGGATATGAAAAATATTTCCTCTCCGCCCGGCAGTATGTTTATTCCATCCTTAAGTTTGCCCGGATTATATATTTTAATTGTTTCATCAAGATCAGCATACCGAAAGTTTACACTTTCCATTTCTTCGCGGGATATTTTCCCGGGACAGTATATTATAGAAAATCTTCCTTCGGAAGAGCCATGTATTAAATGAGCGGCTGCACCAAGGCTGCTTTGTAAATCCTCATTCTTCTTCACAAGTTCCAAAACTTTAGGTGTATTTACATAACCGTACTTTCTAATTATTTTATCATTACCTTGGTCTTCACCGAACTCTTTTAACCCCGGTGCAAGTATAATAAGTTCGCCTCCGTCAGCAATTGCCATGCGTGTGCGGTAAATAGCTTTATTACCGAGCCATGTTGTTTTAAATTCAGCAGGATCAAGATATACAACAATTTTTTTTAAAGGTTCATCCAGCATAACAAAATTAACTTTCAGTGAGAGCTCTGCGGCAAGATTAAAGCACTCAATGTCATCGCCGACATATAATCCTTTTATTGAAAGCTTTCCTTCATCATCTTTGCCTATCACGGTCAGCACATAAATAATCGGCATATGTTTGGCAAAATGATCCGAGCCATAATTTAAAACTTTCTTAACAGGAGTATCTGCCCTACCCATAATTTTCTCCATACCGTAAGCCGCCCCGAGAAAATGGCTCTTATTAATACTCTCTCTGCCCCCTGTGCCGATAAAAACATTCTTATTGTGATTCGCCATTCCTATTACTTCATGAGGAACCACTTGTCCTACGGAAAGTATTAGATCGAAATTACCATTAATTAAAAGCTCATCAACTTGTATCGGGATGGGATAATCGACAGCTCCCTTGGAAATATCTTTTATATAACCGGAAGGCACCACGCCAAGTGTATACAGCCCCTTTCTCCAATCATGCACGCGGAACAATCCTTTTGGAACTTTTCCGTACATTAACTGAATTTCACTTTCAGTCATAGAAAAATGAGTGCCAATAGCAGGAAGGACATCGGTAAGTTTTTCTTTATAATATTCCCAAACATACTCCGTTAAAATCCCCGCCTGTGAATGGTACCTTGTAATATCCGGCGGAATAGCCAGAACTTTCCTTTTGCTTCCGATCTTATTCAGAGCTTCATATAATCCGAACTTTAATTCTTCTCCGGATATATTTTTTTCTATGGAACCATTTGAATAGTATAACATATAATGTTTGTTAATGAACTTCTTTTCGAAGTAATCTCATCAGACTTAAGAGAAGCCCAACATTACCTCGGCTTCCCCTTCAAATTTGCACTCAGAAACAACGTTCGTAGATTGAGACAACTTCATCAAACGATAACTTATAAGGATCGACCTGAAACAGACCGCCCATTGTCTCCATAGCGTTCTTTGCCAATGCCGGTGATTCATTTTTTCTCACGCCGAACCGGCTCAAATGTAACTCTTGTAATCCAACTGCTTTAATTAGCTTCTTCAAAGCAGTGATGAACCCCATAGCCTTTTCCAATTTTGTCGGGAGTTTATCAACATCTTCACCCATTACCTTAGCAAGCGCAGGGAATCTTTCGGGACACTTCTCTGCCATGAATGAAAAATACGAAACAGAAAGTGCCGTTAGTCCCGCACCGTGAGGCAGTTCAGGATGGAATGCACTCGCTGCATGTTCCAACGAATGGTGAGAAAGGCAAGATGAAAGTGACTCTACCATTCCCGCAGCTGTGTTGGCCCATGCAACTGCTGTACGCGCTTCAAGATTATTCCCGTCTTTAACTGCAACCGGTAAATAGCGGGCAATCAATTCAACAGCCATCAAAGCAAACGCATCGCTTGACGGTTGATTAACCGTTGCAAGATATCCCTCAACTGCATGGAAAAAAGCATCCATTCCCTGATAGGCTGTAAACTCCGGCGGCACCGACAGCATCAACTCAGGATCGACTATCGAAAGGACAGGAAATGTACCATCGTATCCAAAACCGATTTTTTCTTTTGTATCACTCTTCGTAATGACAGTCCACGGGTCAGCTTCTGTACCGGTACCTGCAGTCGTGGTTATTGCAACGACCGGCAAAGGTTGATTTGGTACGGGCCGCCCTTTCCCACTTCCTCCATGTATATAGTCCCAGTAATGTCCGGGATTCGCTGCCATAACGGCAATGCTTTTTGACGAATCGATCGAACTTCCGCCGCCAAGTCCTACAACAAAATCACACATGTTTTCTCTTGCGACCTTCGCACCTTCCATCACGTGATCAACAATTGGATTTGGCAGTATCTTATCGAACATTACCGATTCGACGCCATTTTGTTTCAAATAACCGACAACGCGATCCAGATAGCCATTCTTCTTCATTGACTTACCCGCACTGATCACAACAAGCGCTTTCTTGCCCGGCAAATAAGGCGTTGTTGATAACTCCTTTAATTTTCCCGGTCCGAAAATAATTCTTGTTGGCATGAATAAATTAAAATTCGTTTTCATCTTATTATCTCCTTCTTGTGCTTCCTATAAAATGGATTATACGAAATCAATATTACAAATATAAAAAAAGCCCTGCTTAACCGCGTATTGATTCAAATATGTTTACGATCAGGATGGTAATGTAACTGATATCCGGTTCAAAATAACCGGCTTCCATGGTAAGATGTAATAAAAACCGTAACTAATCCTCGTAGGAAGAATTCCAATTCCATAAACTATGCCAGGCAAATATAAAATGAAACTAAATTCACGATCAGATTATTTCCTGCTTTGAATTCATGTCAAAAATTTTTTTATGACAGTTTGAATAGGTCTAAATAAGCTGGTAATCAGGATACAAACGTAATCCGGATTACGATATTGAGCAAAAACCTAAGAGCAATTTTTCAAAGCGGCATTGAAAACACGGTTTCGTGGAAAAGCTTGTTTAAATAAGCCGCGAAGTGTGAGAATATCTATAACAACATTTATTTGATAATTTTTACTTCAGATGCTTGCGGGCCTTTTTGTCCTTGAGTAACCGTATATTCAACTTTATCATTTTCTTCCAAAGATTTATTGCCTTCGCCAACAATAGAATTGGCGTGTACAAATATATCAGCTCCACCTTGCTGCTGAATAAAACCAAAGCCTTTTGCACTGTTAAACCATTTAACTGTTCCTGTTTTGCGTTCTGCCATGACAGATGTTCCTTTTTGTGATTGATTGATTGTTTTTGACAGAGTTTGGAAATTTATGAAGTTCTAAATGAATTGCGACTACTTCTACGACTAAACCGCTATAAGCGGAAAGTTCACTTCTATACTTACTGTCTTACAATTGTAAAAATACGTTAAGAATTACCGGTAACCTAATTATCTTTTAAGATTATTTCTGCCCGAGCAGATGTTAAGATGACGTCACCGGAGCAGGGAATTATAAAGTCGAATTATAATAGCTATTAGTATTATCCTCTTATTATTCTTCTTTAATTACCAACTGAACAGCAACCCGCATTGTTTAAATCTTACATCCAAAGCAACTCAGACAAAAATAAAAAGCCCCGACCGAATCGGCTGAGGCTCTATAACTTAGAATGACCAGTTGATGATTGGAAACACCGGAAACTGCCCGCCCGACCTGATGATATTTATAATCCCTATTTGGAGACCATACATGCTCTCTGCAAAATTCACCAAACCGAGCTGAAACCCGCTCACATGATTGCCAGTATTATACCAACCACATTGGAATCCCTCTACATTTCCTTTGGTGATGTTCAGCAAACCGTTTTGCCAACCGACAAAACTTCCGTCGCAAATATTCGCAAAACCCAATTGAATACCACTAAAACCCCCCGAACCAACCCCGTTAATGAGTCCCCAATCCAATCCGGCCATAGAGACGTTCTTACCATATATAAGGTTTATGCGGAGACCCACAATCGAATTATTTTCCGGGAATATCTGGATAGGATTGAACAAAGCGATGTTGATTGGTTTGGATTGGGCGGAGCCAACATTCGGCAGAATAAGAATTAGGATGCCGATAGTCCAAAGTACCCAAATGGTTTTCATTTTCATGATATTTTCCTTTCTTTTTTTTTATTGACCGTTAAAGTTAAATATACAAAAAAAAAGAATAATTGCACAAACACACTTCTTTAATAATTTAAAAGGTAATCCGAACTCGATTAAGTATTATTCTATTAGAAAGTGAGGTAAGTATTTCATAATAAAACTAAAAAGCCCCGATAGAATCGGGGTTTTTGCTCCGCTATTACTCCAGATGTTAGTACGCATTATTATTGGAAAAAAGAGCTATATAGACGCTTTTTAGTCGAAACAGAGTTGATCTTAACATTGCGTTTCCCTTTATCGATCGGACGTTATAGAGGGCACCGGGCAAGTTTTATGGTAGATGTGGAAAAGATGAAACTATACTGGGATTTGCCTGAAAGTGAAATTATAAAGTATGCAATGTGCATAAATGTTGACTATAAAAAGTTTAATATTAAAAAAAATAACAAAATAAATAGATCTGAATTGGCAATAAAATACAACGAGATGATTAAGCGTGGAGATTGTAAAAACTATGCGGATTTAGCAAGGATAATGAACGTTAGCAGAGCATGGGTAACAAAAATAATGAAACACTTACCGGTAAAGTAAAGTTTAATTATTTTTCATCATCACTTATCTTTTTCTTCTTTTTATTCTTGGCAGGTTTATCGGATTTTACTTCATGGTCACCCTCTATGCGAGCGCATTGATTGAAACTGCAAAGTGCGCTTGTTCGCATGAAGCTGTTCCTGTCGTTGGACGGCGACACCATCAAGGTCATCGGCTTCGGTTGTTGAATTTCCAAGGTTTCGGCGGCGTAAAAAGGCGAATCAAAACCGGCACGACAGAATCAGAACAGAATTAATGCAATGGCTTTAGTTTCCGTTCTACTGGTTTGCTTTAATTTCTTCGGGCGGCCATTCGACTTCCACCAATCCGGCATCGGCAAAGTGCGCTTCAAAATCTTCATGATGAACGTGCATGGCCAGGACATTTTTGCCTGGATGTAAGGTCGCCGCACTTTCCGGTGAAATAGGAAAAATCGCCAAAGAATCTGAATATCCAGGTGCTGTCAATGCCAGTACGCCATTAATATACACTTCCGCGTCTTCGTCGTGACACATTAAAACCGCCGGCTGGCCATGAATGGATGTCAGGGTAAATGTGCGGCGCATCCAAATATCCTCGGTGTCCCAGAGTGTGCGGGCATAATGGATCCGCCAGTCACTTGCGCCAAAGCTTGCTTTGCCTTCGCTCCAGTTATGGTCATCGAAATCAGTTTGAAACCAATTGCCGCCCGGATTTTGCGTGGCGTAACGCCAATCTTGCGGCGTTTTTTGCGAAGTAGGAACGAGCGTGTTCACAATAGGATTTTTCGGAAAGTGGTTGTAACCGGTGGAAAGTGAATATGGCCGGTCTTTTGGCAATGCCGCCCATTCTCGGTTCGGTTTGGGGCCTAAAACCAACGACCATTTTCCGCCGCTGGTAATTTCAGATTCGTGAAACCACGGCTTGGTCAACGGCTGACCATTCAGATTTGCCGACTGAATGTATTCATTTTGCGGCGCGGCGTTTGTCGCTTCGATAACAAATTGTTTGCCGGAATACGGCGGGCTTAAATTAATAACAATTTGCTCGAAACGAGGTGTGCAAACTTCAAAATCGGGAATTCCCGGATCAACCGGATAAACACCGATCTGGCTCAATACGTACCAGGCAGACATCGTACCTAAATCATCATTGCCGCCGCCGGCCAAACCGCCGGGCTCATCGGTAAACGCGGAATCCGCCGTTGCGGCCACAAGGTGCTGCGTTTTCCACGGACGATTGATGTAATCGTAAAGAAACGGCGCCTGCAGATCCGGCTCATTGCTCGAATCATAGTATTTGTCCTTGAAAAATTGGTCGAGCCTTTGGTCAAAAGTATCAGTTCCGCCAATCAAATCCACCAACCCTTGAACATCATGCGGAACGAACCACAAATAAATCCATTTGTTGCCTTCCGTGTAACCGCCAAAGCCGGAGTCCCAGCGACCATCTCTGTCACGCCGCTGTAAAAATCCCGTCGCGGGATTATACATTTCTCGATATTGCAGCGAACGACCAAAAAGATAGGCAGCGTCGGTTTTATGCAAGGATTTGGCCAGATTGCCCAAAGCGGCAAAAGCCAGTTCGTGCTCCAGCGCGGTGGAAACCGCAGCATCGGGATTGATGGTTATACCATTTTTTTCTTCGTCGTAAAGTTCGTAGTCACCCAAATAACTGTGAATATTTCCCGCTTGCGCTTGTTTGAACATGGCTTCGTAAGCAGTGTCCACATCGAAATTGTGCAAACCGGCGTTCCAGATATTGACCAGCACAATTGTGTTCGGATCGCCATTCATAATGGCTGTCGGCCGGTTGCGTTGCGACCAACGGTCTATGTAACCGATTTGTTTGTATTCTTCGACAAGCGATTGCGCCATGTCCTCCGCCCGTTCGGGAGCGATGAGCGTCAGCAGTGGAATTTCCGTGCGATAAATGTCCCAGCCGGAAAAAGTTGTGTAGAAATGTTTGTGACCTTCGGGAACATTATGAATTTTGTCGTCAAAGCCGCGATAACGGCCATTCACGTCATCGAAAATTTGCGGCGCTATGAGGCAATGATAAAGTGCCGTATAAAAAATCCGGTTGTGTTCCGTTGTGCCGCCTTTCGTTTCAATCATGCTCAATGCCTTGTTCCAAGCCTGCACCGTTTCCTGATGGTAGCGCTCGAAATCATTGTCCGGCATTTCCGCTTGAAGATTGGCGCGGGCGCCGGCCAAATCGGTATAAGAAACGCCGATTCGGACATCCACTACCTGCAAATCGGGGGAGGCCGGATAACTTCCATAAAATCCAATGATGGTTTTCCGGTCGTCTTGTGCCGTTGAATCGCTGCCTTCGTGAATCGTTTTGTCCGTCCAGGTGCCGTGTGTTGCAAACTGCTTGCTGAATTTCATGACAAAATAAACTGTGACGCCAAGGTGATAGCCGTTGAACGATTCGGCGTCCACATCGCCTTCAACCGTTTGGCTGTCCACGTAATGAACGTGACTGGAAATGATAACATTGTTAACGTAACTCAACGGCAGCAGAATGTTCGCCTGTTTTCCCGCCGGAAAAGTGAATTTCACAAAACCGCAGTGAACCGAGGCTGTCAATTCAGCTTTAATGTTCCAAGGCTGCATCAGCACTTCATAGTAACCGGCGGAAGCAGCTTCGTGTTGGTGATCGAATGAATAATCCGTGTCGGTCCGATTAATTTTTACAGGCCCGGTAGTCGCTGTCATAAGAACCTGTCCTTCATTGGCGCCGCCGTCGCCGCTCATGTGGTTTACCACAAAACCGTGCATGCGTTTGTCCTGATAATAATAACCATTGCCGGCCCAGTTCGGCGTCATTTGCACTGAACCAAACGGAGCTACCGCGCCCGGATAGGTATTCCCGGAGTTGTCCGTGCCAATGAAAGGATTGATAAACGATGCCAGGTCGGACGACACAGACGATTGGGCTGATTGGGCAAACAGCACAAATCCCCAACCGGCCAAAACAAAACAAAGTAAGTTCAATTTATTTCTTTTCATGAAAAAATCTTCTGCCTAAAAATGTAATTTTTGTGAAATTCGCTTGCCAAATTACAATAAAATAACCATTCAGCCAATATGCTTCGAACTTATTTGCGCAAACGCGAAAAATGCGTTAAGGTGGGTGCAATTTAATTGAATCGAAAATAACCTTTCGTTGTTTTCAGCTGCATTTGCTGCGATGATATTGACGCCATAAATTGAACTGTGCTTATGAATTCGAACGAAGCAAAAATTTCGACCCGCGAAGTGGGGGTTACGGCATGGGGCAGTTGTTTTAAATCTTGAAAAGCCACTTCTATTGTTGAATGAAATTAACTTGTCCTTAAAAGGTGAAGGGGCGAAAATGAAGAGGTTAGAACCTCTTGAAGTGCCAATAAAAAAAGGGACTTACAATATTTCTCATACCGTAAATCCCTCTATGCTCCGCGAGCAGGACTCGAACCTGCAACCCTTCGGTTAACAGCCGAATGCTCCACCATTGAGCTATCGCGGAATGATTTTTCTAAAAACGAATTTAAAGATAAGGACAAATACAAAATTTGTCAATATTTTATCAGTGTTTTATCGACTAATTTTCAATAAAAACTGCAAATTTTAGTTAACAAAATTCATAAATCCTATGTATTTAATCCTTATTTAATCATCCCCATGTCGTAAAATAATTTGAAATCCACCCTTATTTCGATAAATTTACCGTTACTTTAAAAAATCTTGATAAAAATGCGATATCCTTATACTGAAATAGAAACCAAATGGCAGAAGTTTTGGGAAGATAATAACATCCATAAGACTGATTTATCGAAAACAGATAACAAATTATACTGCCTTGTAATGTTCATCTACCCTTCCGGCGCAAAGCTGCATTGCGGTCACTGGTATAATTACGGTCCTACAGATTCCTGGGCGCGGTATAAAAAATTAAAAGGCTTCAATGTGTTTGAGCCTATGGGTTACGACGCTTTCGGGCTGCCTGCTGAAAATTATGCAATCAAAACCGGTATACACCCTTATGACAGCACAATGACGAATATTAAAGATATCCGTCAGCAGTTAAAGAACATTGGCTGTATGTATGATTGGGACAGCGAACTAATGACTTGTGTACCGGAATATTACAAATGGAACCAATGGTTATTCGTTCAGTTATACAAAAAAGGGCTGGCTTACAGGAAAAATGCACCCGTAAACTGGTGTCCGAACGACCAGACAGTTTTAGCAAACGAACAGGTTCAGGCAGACGGGACCTGCGAGCGGTGCGGCACTCTTGTTATTCAAAAAAATCTTACGCAATGGTTTTTTAAAATTACAGACTATGCCGAAGAATTACTTAAAGAACTTGATAATATCAACTGGCCTGAAAAAACCAAGTTAATGCAAAAAAACTGGATAGGTAAAAGCACAGGCGCAGAAGTTAATTTTAAAATAGACGGGCATGATAAAGAATTAACCGTATTTACTACAAGACCTGATACTTTATTCGGTGCAACATATATGGTTCTTGCCCCGGAACATTCTTTGGTTGATACTATTACAACAAATGAATTTAAACCGGAAGTTGAGAAATATAAAAGCTCAACCAAGTCAATGTCGGAAATCGACAGGACTTCAACAGTTAAAGAAAAAACCGGCGTTTTCACGGGCTCTTATGCCGTTAACCCCGTAAACAATAAAAAAATTCCTATATGGATAGCCGATTATGTTTTAATAACATACGGAACCGGGGCTATAATGGCAGTACCGGGGCAGGATGAACGCGATTGGGAGTTTGCAGAAAAGTTTAATCTTCCGATTGTCCGGACAGTAAAAACTTCCGATGGATTTGACGGCAAAGCTTTCACNNTTGCGTGATTGGCTTATCTCACGCCAAAGATACTGGGGCACGCCAATTCCGGTAATTCATTGTCCGGAGTGTGGAGAAGTGCCGGTAGAAGAAAAAGATTTACCGGTTGAGTTACCATACAATGTTGAATTTAAACCGGGCGGAGAATCCCCTCTTACATCAAACAAAGAATTTATTAATGTTAAGTGTCCTAAATGCGGAGCTGATGCAAAGCGCGATCCCGATACTATGGATACATTTGTTGATTCTTCATGGTATTATTTCCGGTATCTGAATCCAGGGTTCAAAGATAAAATATTTGATACTTCCCTTACCGATAAATGGGTTCCCGTGGATAGATATGTCGGCGGCGCCGAGCACGCGACAATGCATCTTTTGTATGCAAGATTCATCCATAAGTTTTTAAGAGATCTTGGTTATACAAAATCGAGTGAACCGTTCCTTAACCTTATCCATCAGGGGACTATAACAAACCAGGGCGCTAAGATGTCTAAGTCTAAAGGGAATGTTGTTAATCCTGATGAATTCACATCAAAGTTTGGGGCAGATGTTTTCCGCCTCTACTTAATGTTTATGGGGCCCTATGAAATGGGCGGGGACTGGAGCGATAAAGGAATTTCAGGTACAGACCGCTTTGTTCAGCGTACTTATGAACTATTCAGCCGATTTCCGCAAATAATGGAAAAAA
The DNA here is from genome assembly GCA_003142915.1 of Ignavibacteriales bacterium. Lineage (GTDB taxonomy): Bacteria > Bacteroidota > Ignavibacteria > Ignavibacteriales > Ignavibacteriaceae > FEN-1297. The sequence continues at coordinate 22,175 of PLNZ01000147.1, forward strand.
CCGCCGCTAAAAGTATATATGATATTGGTTTATTAAAGGAAGAAGAAAAGATCGTATACAGAAAAGTAAACCAGACTATTAAAAAGTTTGATGAAGAAATAGAAAATTTCAGATTCAACACTGCAATAGCTTCTTTAATGGAACTCTTAAATGAGCTGGTTAAATCCCTTGATAAATGTTCTCCTAAGATTCAATCTTATGCTCTTGAAAGATTCGGCATACTCGTATCTCCTGTGGCGCCTCATCTTGCGGAAGAATGCCTGCAAATAATCGGCAGGAACGATTCTATATTCAAAAGCCCGGTTTGGTATAACGCCGACCCCGAGGCCCTGATTGAAGATAAAGTTAATTTTGCAGTTCAGGTGAACGGTAAACTGAGAGCTACAATTGAGATGCCTATTAATAGCGCACAGGAAGAAGTAAAAAAAGGCGTGATGGTCGAAGACAAGGTATTAAAATACCTTGAAGGTAAAGCTATAGTAAAAGAAATTTTCGTAAAAAATAAAATTTACAATATAGTAGTTAAATAAAGATACTGTCTTTAACGGAAGAAAGAACTTTATGCTTGATCTTAAATTTATTCGTGAAAACCCTGCGCTTGTCCGGAAGGGATTATTAAATAAAAACTCTAAAGATGTAGTAGATGAAATTATTGCGTTTGATGAAGAACGCCGCACGTTAATCTCAAAAACGGATGAATTAAAATCAAAGCGTAATCAAGTCTCAGCCCAAATTCCTGTAATGAAGAAAGCCGGAGAAGATACCGCACATATTCTTGCGGAAATGAAACTTTTATCCGATGAGATTACACATCTTGACGGGCAATTGAGAAGCGTTGAAGATAAGATAGAAAACATACTCCGCCATACGCCGAATATTGCCCATGTTTCTGTTCCGGTGGGTAAATCTGCCGATGATAATGTTGAATCGAAGAAATGGCTGCCTGAAGGCTTTTCATTTGAGCATAAATTTAAAATACTGGATCATATAGAACTTGGCAAAAAATTGAAAATATTGGATTTTGAACGGGGGACAAAAATATCCGGCTCCGGTTTCCCTTTATACATGAATAAAGGGGCAACGCTTGAGCGTGCATTAATAAATTTTATGCTTGATTATCATCTTCAAAATCACGGATATAAAGAAATTTTTCCACCTTTTCTTGTTAACCGCGATTCAATGAAAGGCACCGGACAAATTCCTAAGATGGAAGAAGATATGTATTTTATTGAAAAAGATGATCTCTTCCCTATCCCTACAGCCGAGGTTCCTATTACAAATATTTACAGGAATGAAATCTTAAATGAAAGCGAATTGCCTGTTAAATTCGTCGGTTATTCCGCATGCTTTAGAAGAGAAGCGGGTTCATATGGAAAGGACTCAAAAGGATTTCTGCGCGTTCACCAGTTCAATAAGGTTGAGATGGTAAAGTTTGTAAAGCCCGAAACCTCTTACGATGAGCTGGAAAAACTTGTTAACGATGCAGAAGATATTTTGCAAGCGTTGAATATTCCATACCGCATCTTACTCCTCTGCACGGGCGATCTTTCTTTCTCGGCAGCAAAATGCTACGATATTGAAACATGGTCTCCTGCTGAAAATAAATGGCTTGAAGCTTCTTCCTGCAGTAATTTTGAAAACTTTCAGGCAAGAAGGGCTAATATTAAATTTAGAAATGAAGCCACTCATAAGCCCGAATTTCTGCATACTCTTAATGGTTCCGGACTGGCTACAAGCAGACTGATGGTTTCTATATTAGAGAATTACCAGACGGAGGACGGTAAAATAATAGTACCGGAAACACTCCGGAAATACACCGGGTTTGAGTTGATTGAATAGTATATGTGACGATTACGGCACAGTTTTGAAATGTTTTGTAAATCTTTAAAACATCCGGTAATTTAGTAAGCCTTTA
>PLNZ01000233.1 GCA_003142915.1 Ignavibacteriales bacterium
CGGTACGCTTTTGCTCATTAATATTTATTAAAGAATTGTAAATTTAGTAGTTCATAATTTTATCAAAAATTTGTAATTTTAAGCCTTCAAAGTGTTTTTTGAAGGCTTTTTTTTAAACATAAATTTTAAAACATCATTCGTTTTCTTAATTGCAAAAGAATTTTCTTTACTTTTTCATTGCTTTTATTTTTTTTTGGCCATCTATTATAAAATCTCAAACTAATTGGTACGAGAAAGATAGTGAGCACTTCAAAATAATTTATAAACAATCCCAATCATATTTAGTTCCGCATATATTATACTCTGCAGAAAATGCTCTTAAGACGCTGATGAAAATTTTTAATTATACGCCATCCGAAAAAATTGCAATCAGTTTATATGATGCAAGTGATTATGGATTTGCATCTGCTACATCCGTCCCGGAAAATTTTATCCGGCTCGAAATAGAACCATATGAACATGCTTACGAAAACATCCCTTTTAATGAAAGATTTCAATGGGTGCTTAGCCATGAGTTAGTTCATGTTGTAGTGGGTGACCATGCTTCCGATATAGAGTCGGCTACCAGAAAAATATTTTCTAAAGTGTCCCCGGAACAAACTCAACCGCTGACAACTTTTTACAGCTTGCTTACTGATTACAGCCGGTTTACTCCAAGATGGCATCAGGAAGGGATAGCTGTTTTTTTAGAAACCTGGTTAAGCGGCGGATTTGGAAGAGTCCTTGGAAGTTTTGATGAAATGTTTTTCAGGTGTATGGTTTTGGATTCGGTTAAATTTCCATCTTATATTGAGCTTGATGCAAAAACATCTTTAACAAATTATTTACTCGGGTCACTCTATTATTTATATGGAGCGCGGTTTTGTTCATACCTGGCAATACAGTACGGGCAGGAAAAATTAATTCAATGGTTCAGGGAAGAGCCCGGCGATGTTTATGAAGGGTTTATAAATAAATTTAATAAAATATATGGGTTCGATTTTGAAGATGCCTGGAACCGGTTTATTGCAAATGAAAAGATTTTTCAGGAAGAAAACATAAAACGGTTGGAGGCGTCAGAATTGACACCTGTAAAAAGGCTTACAACACAGCCGATAGGCTGGGTAACCCAGCCATATTTAGAACCTTCAGATACTTCGTTGATATTCGGTTATCATACTCCAAATCATTTAGCCGGAATTCAGAAATTTAGAATTTCAACAGCGGCATCAGAACATTTGGCTACCTTACCGACTCCAAGTTTAATTAGGGTTGCTTCCACAGCCTACGATAAAGAGAATGGACTCTTCTTCTATACAACCAAGAATAATGAACTATACAGGGATATATGTGTTCTTGAGACGGCAACGGGCAAAACAAAAATTTTATTTAAAAATTGCAGAGTCGGGGATTTATCTATTTCACCTTTATCGCACGATCTCTGGGGCGTACTTCACTCCAATGCTGAAGTTTCTCTTACCATTTCTCCTTATCCATACAGAACATTAATTCCATTGATCAAATTTAATGCAGATGACGAAGTACTTAATCTTTCGGTAAATCCGACCGGAAAAACTTTGGCGGCAGTTCTCCATAGGTCAAATGGAGAACAATCTATAATTTTAGTTAACACTGACAGCCTTAAAACCGGCGGAGCTTTTAAGTTTGAAACTATTACCGATAAAGGATCCCCGGAAAATCCTTCTTGGAGTCCTGATGGAAAATATTTATATTGGAATGCTTATACAAATGGTGTATCTAATATATATCGTATGGAAATAGGAAGTAAAGATATTGAGCCTATTAGTAATACTCTCCGGGGCTTGTTTATGCCCGTTTATTTAGATAAAGATTCCCTGTTTGTTTTTGAGTTTACTACCGATGGATTTATCCCTGAAATTATTCCCGGCTCTCCGGCTAAACATTTATCCGCAATAAATTATTTAGGAGAAGAAATAGTTGAAAAAAATCCTGAGGTAACAAAATTGGCGCTAAAACAGGATGAGAATCCCATAACGGATTCTACTTCGGTAGAGGATGAGCAAGAATATAATTCATTGGATAATTTAAAAGTGTTAACTTTCATACCTGTTATAAGCGGCTTTCAGAATGACGCAGTGCTGGGAATTTTTACACATATTTCCGACGCACTAATTATTCATGATTTGACAATGGAATTTGGAGTATCGCCCTTTAAATCATTGGCAGATTTGCCAAAATTTCATTTAAAAGTAAAATATGAATACCGTAAAAGGGTAACGGTAGGCATTAATTATAATGCAACGGATTTTTATGATTTATTTAATACCCGCAAAAGAGGTATGATTGGAACAAAACTTACATTGGGATATACTCAATACTGGGTTTTTGATAATCCTCTTAAAGTTATGCAAACTTTTTCAATTGACTATTACACAAAAGTAAAATACATTAATGATAACATTGTAAAAGTTTCGCAACCCGACTTTGCCGTGTTCCAAACAAACATCAATGCAAAGGATTTAAGAAGAAGTATCGGAAGTATCGATTTTGAAGATGGAAATGAACTTAATCTTACCGTGATAGCATTCGGAGTAAAAGAACCGGCATGGCTGGTTGCAGAAGAATTGTGGGGTGAATGGGACAATTATTCAACCTGGCTTATTCCCCATAATATTTTTCATTTCAAAATATCATCCGGTTTAACAGAAGGGACAGATAATGTAGTGCAGGCAAAATATTATTTCGGTGGATTCGGAAATAGACAACTTGAAGACACAGATGTAATGCAATTCAGGAAAGTCTTTCGTTTTCCGGGAATATCCATTTACAGCTTGGATGCCGATAGATTTTTTAAAGTAACATTAGAAAATGAACTTCCTCCATTAAGATTCAGCAATGCCGCAATCGGACAGCATTATTTAAGTCATATTAGTATGTCATTTTTCACCCAGGCTCTTGCATTAAAAACCGACCAGCAACCAAACCTGGTAGATATTGGTTCCCAAATTAATTTTGTTATGAGGCATTGGTTTAACCTTGAATCCACTCTTTCAGGCGGAATTGCAAAAGCCTGGTATAACGGAGGGAATTCCTGGGAATGTTTTGTTTCTTACAAATTATTAAGAAATTAAAGTCTTTTAATTAAAGACAATGGTAAAAAAATCTATATTGGCTGATATTACTCAAGATATTGTAAAAAATATTTTATCAAATTACTTTGATATATACCAGATAAAAGAGTTCAAAGGAATTGTTTCCCGTTTAATTAATTCGAAAAAGAAACATAAAAATAAAATTCAGGCTTCACAAAGACAACAACTTGACTCCAATCCTCAAGAATACACTTATCCTTTATATATCGATCTATTAATAACATTTGCGGCAGACAAACTCAATAAAGCAAAATTTATAGAACTGATGCTTTATATTGGAGAAATCTGTATTGCGCGTGGTGAATTAGAAATCGCATCACAGACTTATACCCAAATTTTATCTAAAATCAATAATGAAGACAGGCTGGAAAATATTGCAGCGCATTCTCTTTTAGCGCTGGGTGAAGTCAATAGCCGGCAGGCTAAATGGAAAAAAAGTATCGATTTTATAAATCAAGCAAAAAAATATTTTAGTAAACAAAACGATATAAAAGGTATTGCAAAATGCAACAATTTGCTCGGTACCATATATGCTGACAGAGGGAGCATAAAAAAGGCAACAGAGTGTTTTGAAAAAAGCCTTTCTTTTCTTAATCCACTGACTGATATTGCACTCATTGGCAGGATCGAAACTAATATAGGTATTTTGAACAGTATAAAAGGAGATTATGATGATTCATTACTATATTACCAGCGGGCATTAATAAAATATGAACAAATAAAAGATGCATTGCAAATGTCAAAATTAAGACATAATCTCGGTATGCTGCACACCCAAAAGGGAGAATATGAGTCAGCCCTCAGAGAATTTGACAGAAGCATCGTAATTTCAATAAAGGCGGGTTTCCTGCCCAACCTGGCTTTATCATATCTAAGTAAATCGTATATATATGCAAAATCAAATGACCTGCCTTTAGCTTCAGCCTTTGTCGATAAATCCTTTGAGCTAAGCCGTAAAATAAATGACAGGCTTTCAATTGCCGATATTTATAAGATTAAAGGAATTATAGAAAGGAAATTAAGACATTATGATCTTTCTGAAAATTATTTCCTTACCAGCTTAAGATTAAACGCCGAATTAGAAAACATTCTTAATCACGCGGAAACTTTATCTGAACTCGGCGAATTATTTATAGAAATCAATAAAAAAGAAGAGGCGAAGAAGTGTTTAAAAGCTGCATTAAAAGATTACAAGAAAATTGGCGCGGATCTTCATATTAAAAGAGTAGCGGCACAATTGAAAAATATTACCTGATCCGGTTTTTCAAAAAGCTCTTTTTAACTAATAAATATTCTCACGTATACTTCATAAGCAAGTGTTTTTATTTATAATTTCTTATATTATTTTAACATTTTAAAAAATTATTTTTTTAATTACTAACTGACCCAGATGAAATTTTCCGAATTCAAAAAGAATATTGATAACTTAGATAAAAGCCAAATAGGCTTCGATGAGACATCTGAAAAGATAAAAAACCTTGAAGTAATACTTGACATTGTTAAAACCATAAACAGTACATTAATACTTGAAGATGTTCTATGGTTGGTTCTACATAATGCAATACGACTTACGAGTTCAGACAGAGGGTTTATCGTTCTTAGAAATTCTGCCGAAGAATTGGAATATAAATTGGGTTTGAATGCGGAAGGGAATCAACTGCCCGAGAGCATGTTTAATGTCAGCACAACAGTGGTTAAAGATGTTTTTAATGTCGGACAGTCAAAATTTATTGAAGGGGCACAGAGCGATACGGAATATGATTCCAGCAAAAGTATTCTGTATCTCGAACTTCAAACTATTTTATGTTCGCCGTTAATAACGGGGAATAAAAAAATAGGCGTTATATATGTGGATAGTAAGCATCTGCACAAAGTAAAAGCACGTGAAATTACGGACACATTTGAAATTCTTGCGGGGCAGGCTGCAACGGCTATCAGGAATGCCCAACTTTATAACGGGCAGCTCAATGCTTATAATGCCTTAAATGAAGCAAATATCCAATTAATTCAAGTAGAAAGAAAGGCTTTAAAATCAAGCATTGATTCTGAAATCGGACAATCTTTACAAGGCCTCGTTCACCTTGCTCTTTTAGAAACAGAAAGCTTATTGAGAATTATTGAAAAAACTCAAAAAGATTCCGCCGTTAAGAATGACCCTGCCGCTATTCTCTTTGACCGGCTGAAGTTAAAATTAATAGTAGCTATAGACAGTATCAGGAGCATTCAGAAATTTGCCCAGGTTCTATTAGAAACTTCGCTTATGAACCTTGACAAAGACAGCGGCGATTTAAACATTACTATCCAATCTGTTATAAAATACCTTGCCGCAATGAAAAAATATTACAGGGTAGTTTTTAAAACAGAATTAAATGCGATTCCTTTATGCAATTATGATTCCGAGCAGATACAGCACCTGCTCGTTAATTTATTTAATAATGCTGTTGAAGCCAGAAAAGATGTATCTATAACTATCAGATCATCATACAAAGATAATTTCGTTTATGTAGAAATTGAAGATAACGGCCCCGGATTTTCACCGGAAATTGAAAATCCCTTTTATCAAGTAACTGCCGTAGGAAAAACAAGCTATGGGCTCTATTTGTGCAAAAGTATAATAGACAAGCACAACGGACATATAATAATTTTACAGCGAAGACCAAGCGCTATTATAGAATTTTCTTTACCGGTAATTAATTAATGCGAAAACCCTTATTTAAATATTTTAAAACACTTTATGATCAAATACCTTTCCCTATTCAAATTATCAATGAAAAGGGAAAAATTGTCTATGTAAACTATTCTTTTGCATTTCAATGGGGATATAATTTATCCGAGTTAAAAGAGTATTCAATATTCAATGATTCCGTGCTTAAAGCAAGCGGCGCTCATAAGGTGATTTTAGATACATTCGAAAAGGGAACCAGCAGTTTCATAAATAATTATGCCGACTCACTTTTAAAAAGTAAAGAAATAACACTGCCTATTTTTAGAACTAAGCTTTTTCCTGTATCTGCAGAAGATGAAACCCACATCGTACTTTTTCATGACGATCAGACGGAAATAGTATTGGCAGAAACTGAAGTAAATAAATCAAGAGACAACATTAAAGAAACTGAAAGATTGAAAGATACTTTTCTAACCGTACTTTCGCATGAACTTCGTACTCCATTAAATATAATACTTGGATATTCTTCAATCTTAAGAGACAGCATGAAGGATAAGATGAGCCCTGATGACACAGTATACCTGGATAATTTATACAGCGGCAGCGAAAGGTTATTTAACAGCATAACTCAAATGCTGGAGTTTGCACAGATTGAAGCGGGCAATTATGTTTTAAACATCGAAACAATAAATTTGAATAGTATAATAACCAACTGCATTGACGCCTACAGGGAAAGCGCATTCGAAAAAAAAATTTCTATAAAGACTAATTTTAGCAAGAAAAAGTTACTTATAGATGCAGACGTTCAGAGCCTTGAAAACACAATTAATAATTTATTAAATAACGCCGTTAAATTTACACGTCAGGGTTTTATCGAGATTGAAACCGGCATAATTGAAGAAAGAGAAGTTGCAATCTGTAAAATCCAGGATTCCGGCGTAGGTATTTCAACCGAGTATATGGACCATTTATTTCGTCCTTTTAGCCAGGAAGATTTAAAAATGGAAAGAAATTATGAAGGAAACGGTTTGGGTCTTGCTCTTGCAAAACGCTATCTTGAGAAAATGGGCGGCTCCCTTTTAGTCGACAGCATTAAAGGAGTTGGTTCTACATTTTCTTTAATCCTTCCTCTTTCACAAAAAAAATGACTATTCTCTGGATAGAAGCTTTATCAGATAAAAAATATAGATTACAAGCTGTACTAACCGTGATTGTTCTTGCAGGTGTTTTATGGAGTTTAACAAATTTCCTTAATTTTATTGAAAATCGACAGGGGATTATTTTAGCAGATCCTCTGCTAAGCCATTTCAAACCACTAAACCTTACATGGCTTATATTCGGGTTAATTTACCTATCATTAATTACAGCATTATTTGAGCTTGCAAAATATCCCGGGCGATTGATGTTTATCTTACAGGCATATTCGCTTCTCGTTGTTATTAGAATGGCAGCTATGTATATAATACCTCTTAACCCGCCGCCGGATATGATTCCTTTAAATGATCCTTTTGTCGAATATTTTGGAACGGGCAGGCTTTTAACAAAAGACTTATTTTTCTCAGGTCATACAGCAACCCTTTTCTTACTTTTCCTTACTGTTCAAAGTAAAAAACTTAAAATTTTGTTCTTAACCTGTACTATTGCTTTAGGACTGTCGGTTCTGCTTCAACATGTGCATTATTCAATTGATGTATTAGCGGCGCCGTTTTTTACATATACTTGTTTCCATATCATCCTTTTCTTTCATAAAAAACAGCCGTTATTTTAGTACTACCTTTATAGTTATAAAAAGGAAATCAGTTGCTGATATAAAAAGGAATTTTTTGCATTTGTATTTCTTTAACCTTAATAAATCCTTAATTTTATAGCAAGAAATGGGACAAATAATTGCAAGTCTTAATTTTATAAAATTTTTATGAAAAATACACAAGAACAAAAATTTCTAAAAGCTCTTAAAGATGTTTTCATAGGCGCTAAGATTGAAGGTCAGTCCGGTTACGTTAATCTAATGCATATTAAAAACAGATACTTTGAAAGTATCTTTCCAATTTTAATGAATGACATTGATGAAAAATTAAAAGGTAATCCGGATTTCCGGGAAGAGTTGTTTGAGAAACTTTACTTCTTTTTCTCCCGCTATTTTAATGAAACCGGCAGCATTTATTTTAATTATACTCCGCTTTATCAAAATATTTACGATAAGGTTTATGATCCCAACCGCGATGTAATCCTCTTTTGGAAAACTCACATGCTTTACTATGTAAAGAGTGAAGCAATTTATAAATCTATGGCTATCGAAGTTGAAGGCATCAATTTTTATTTTGATGCTTCTCAAATAGAAAACAAAAAGAATAATGAAAGAAGAGATCTAATATTTGAGTTTAATAAAGTAGAATCTCCCAATAAAAAACAGACAATCTTTTTCAAAGTAAATTATTCTCAGCGCGGCAGGTTGACTAAAGCAGATGAAATAATAAAAGCTCTCAAAAAAGAAGAAATAAAAAATGTTACGGAAGAAATCCTTGAACAATCCTTCTCAATATTCAAAAAACAATCCGAAGTAGATTTCTTTATAAATAAGAATGCAAAAGAATTTCTCCGGGAACAGTTCGATTTATATGTATATCAGTATATGTTTAAGGAGATAAACCAGTTTGATGAAAAACGCATTAAAGAGTTACAGTCGCTAAAAGAAATTGCCTACAATATAATATCCTTTATATCCCAATTTGAAGATGAGCTTGTTAAGATTTGGAATAAGCCGAAATTCCCGTTAAACAGTAATTATGTAATTACGCTTGACCGCTTATCCAAAGATATTGTAGAAAAAATAATTAAGCATGAAGGTATAAAAGAACAAATTACCGAATGGAAGCAGCTTGGAATTGTTGCTGACAACTTCAAACAAAAAGAAATTATAAACAGCCAGATAAATCTTGATGAAAAAGAATTTCTTAAGAAAGAATATAAATTCCTGCCTATTGATACAAAATATTTTAAAAACCTTGAACTTGAAATTCTTTCAATATTTGATAGTCTTGATGATTCTCTTGATGGGACCTTAATTCATTCGGAAAATTACCAGGCTCTTAATACACTAAAAAGAAAATATAAAGGTACCGTTAAAACAATTTATATTGACCCGCCTTTTAATCTTGATAGCGGTGATCAATTCACTTATAGAACAAATTACAAGGATGCTAACTGGTTAACTTTACTTGAAAATAGAATTAGTTTAGCAAAAGATTTTCTAAATTTAGATGGAAGTATTTTCATCCGCTGTGATTACAATGGTAATTATTTAGTTCGTTATTTGCTTAACCAATTATTCGGTTTAGAAAACTTTCGTAATGAAATTGTAGTGCGTCGTGCTGAAGAAACGAAAGGTGATCTCAACAAACAATTCCGCGATATGAAATCAATGACTGTTAATTATGATAACATTTATTGGTTCTCTTTTAATTATTCTACTCGTTTCAACAAAATAATTAAGCCTACAACGGATAAACAGAAAGCAGCTCATTGGCATAGTTTCTGGAAAAGTTTTGATCGTAAAAATATGAGATATGATATTCTTGGAGTAAATCTCAATAAAGGTCAATGGATGTGGGAAAGAGAGCGTGCATTCAAAGCTCTTTCTAATTATGAATGTTTTCTTGAAGAATCAAAATCTACTGATGAATCTCTCGAAAATTATTGGCTTAGAACAGGCTCCAAACTTGAATTTATCAATAAAGATGGTGAAGGAATATCGTCAATTAAATATTGGATTCCTCCCCGTGAATTTGTTTTAGCGGATACTAATTGGCTTGATATAAAAGGTTTTGCAAATACTACTGGATTTAAAACAGAAAATTCAGAAATACTTTTATATAGAATATTTACTAATTTAACTAATGATGAGAATTTTATCCTTGATTTTTTTTCGGGTAGCGCTACAACTCAAGCAGTAGCCCATAAACTTGGGCGCAAATGGCTTGGTGTAGAAATGGGAGAACATTTCTTCTCTGTTGTTCTTCCGAGAATGAAGAAAGTTTTCGCTGGTGTTCAATCCGGTATTTCTAAAGAAGTGGATTATAAAGGAGGAGGTTTTTTTAAGTATTATTCACTTGAGCAGTATGAAGACACTCTTCAGAAAGTTTCATATAAAGACGATGAGCTTTTAATATTCAACGAGAATAAATCTCCTTACGAGCAGTATATTTTTATGCGCGATGATAAGCTTACGGATAAAGCGATCAAGCTTAATTATAAAGACAAAACAGTAAAAGTAACACTTGATAAATTATACCCGAACATTGATGCTGCCGAAACGCTTTCTCTTATAACCGGCAGGAAGATAAAAAAGATTACTGAAGAAGAAGTAGAGTTTACCGACGGCACAAAAGAGAGTATTATAAATCCAAACTATCATTTATTAAAAGAGCTTATTTGGTGGTAGAAATGGCTGGGACAAAATCAGAAATAATTTTATATCAATCCGAAGACGGGCAAACTAAAATTGATGTCCGTTTGGAAAATGATACAGTTTGGCTTAACCAAATGCAGATGGCGGAACTATTTCAAACTACCAAGCAAAATATCAGTCTTCATATTAACAACATATTCCATGAGGGCGAATTAACACAAGAATCAGTTGTCAAGGAATACTTGACAACTGCCCAGGATGGAAAAAATTACCTCACTAAATTCTATAACCTTGACGTAATAATTTCCACCGGTTATCGTGTAAAATCAAACCGCGGTACACAATTCCGTATTTGGGCAACACAGCGTTTAAGAGAATATCTTATAAAAGGATTCGTTTTGGACGATGAACGCTTAAAAGAAGCAAGGAATGATTACTTTGATGAACTATTAGAACGTGTCCGGGATATCCGTACTTCAGAAAAGATTTTCTATCGCAAAGTAACTGATATTTATGCCACCAGCATTGATTATGATCCGGGCTCGGAAATGACGCAGAAATTTTTCGCTGCCGTCCAAAATAAATTTCATTATGCTATCCATGGTCACACAGCGTCGGAATTAATAGCCGAACGAGCCGATTCACATAAACTAAATATGGGCTTAACTTCCTGGAAAGGCGCAAAAATTAGAAAATCCGATGTTACTATTGCAAAAAATTATCTTTCGGAAAATGAAATAAAGCAGCTTAATCTTATAGTCGATCAATATTTATCTTTTGCCGAATTTCAAGCGCTTCAAAGGAAGCCTATGTCTATGAAAGATTGGATAAAAAAACTTAATGATTTTTTAACAATCAATGAACGCGAAATTTTATCTAATACCGGCAGAATTCAAAAAGAATTAGGCGGGGATATTGCCTTGCGCGAGTTTGATAAGTACAGGGAAATTCAAAAGCAAAAAGAACTTGAAAATCCATCAAGCGATTTTGATAAAGCGGTTAAAAAAATAACTGAAGGCAAAAAGAAGAAAAAATAATTATCTATTAACTTAATTTTCATTTTGTGAGTCACAACGAAATGATAAAATTATTTGCAAATGCACAATATTTATTTTAATGTCTAAACTCATTCTTGAAGATATAATTTCATCCCGTAAAATTGAGGATTTGCCTTTAACATGGTTAAATTTCGATTTTTCTTCCTTCTCTTCGTCTAAAACTCTTTACGATTATCAAATTAAAGCTTTGCAAAGCGCCGCTAAACTTCTTCATCTTTTTTATGAAGAAAGTAAAGATTTTTCCGCTTCTGAAAACCAAAATGCAAACTCTTTACGCAGACAATATTTATTAGCTCTCTTTCTAAACAATAACTTTGATGAAAATAAATTTTCTGTCGGCTTTGAAAACAAAAATATTTTCAATATATATTCTAATTACTACAAAGCAGAAAACGATAAAATACTTTTCGGAAATTTTATAAACCGCTGCTCTTTTTGGATGGCAACAGGTTCCGGTAAAAGTTTATTAATTGTTAAACTCATAGTTCTTCTAAATTCCCTTATTAATCAAAATGAAATTCCGGCTAACGATATTTTAATCTTAGCGCCCCGTGAAGATTTGCTTGAACAGCTTAAAGAATTAATTGAAGAATATAATTCTTCCGCCGGAAATCACCGCATTAATCTGTACAGTCTTAAAGACTATGCAAGAGTAAAGAATGAAAATTTTTCTTTTTATGATGAAATCTCAGTGTTTTATTATCGTTCCGATAATATTAGCGATGAGCAAAAAGACGTCCAGATTGATTATCGAAATTATGAAAACAACGGCAATTGGTATATTCTTTTAGATGAAGCGCACAAAGGCGGCAAAGAAGATTCCAAACGTCAATCCTATTATAGTATCCTTTCAAGAAATGGATTCCTTTTTAATTTTTCTGCTACTTTTACCGATGAATGGGATTTAGCAACAACGGTTTTTAATTTTAATTTAGAAAAATTTATTACGGAAGGTTACGGAAAACATCTTTATGTAAGCGGCGAAGAGTACATTTCCTTCCGCACATCCGGGAATTCCCGAAATTTAAGTAACGGGAATGATTACACACAAGAAGAAAAAGAAAAGATCGTAATCAAATCCCTTCTTACGCTTGCATATTGTAAGGAATATGCCCGCAAAGCACATCGCAAAGATAAAACTGCTTATCATTCACCTTTAATGCTTACCCTTGTAAATTCAGTTAATACAGAAGAATCAGACCTCCTTATTTTCTTCAACGTGTTGGTAAAGTTTGCCCGTGGTCAAATTTCAATATCAATCTTTAATCAAGCAAAAGCTGAATTATTAAAAGAATTAAAAAATAAGAATGCATATATTTTTGAAGAAGGCTCACACACATTACCGCTTGATTCATTATTACAATTAAACATTGGAGATGTTCTTAAATATGTTTTCAATTCTAGTGGTTATGGTGAAATCGAAGTAACTACAAATTCATCCTCAAAAGAATTAGCATTTAAACTCCAGGTATCGGAAAAACCTTTTGCCCTAATAAAGATAGGTGATATTTCCGAATGGATTAAAAACAAATTGAACGGTTATGAGTTTACAAAAACTTACGATGATGACAGCTATTTCCGAAAGCTTAACGATAATCCCCAAATAAATATTTTAATGGGTTCCCGTGCCTTTTATGAAGGCTGGGATTCGAACCGTCCTAATGTTATTAATTACATTAATATAGGCACATCTACAGACGCGCAGAAATTTATTTTGCAGTCATTGGGCAGAGGCGTAAGAATATCACCTTATCCAAATAAACGTATGCGGCTTATTAATCTTAGGAATTCTAATCAGCTTGAGCAGTTAGAATACGATAAGTTAAAAGATGCCGCCGATACATTAGAATCTCTTTTTATTTTCGGCACAAATAAATCTGCAATTCAAAAAGTAGTTGAAACCGTAAAAAGAGATAGTTCATCTTCATTAGGGCAAACAATCATTGAACTTTCTAAAAACGAAAAAATATTTGATTTACTGATTCCTGTATATGATTCAAAATCTTTTCATATCGAAGAGCTTCCGACTTTTCATATTGCCGGTTCATCAAAAGATAAATTATCAAAGTATTTGGCAACAGTCAATGATAACGTCCTCTTATTTACTACATCGGCAAATTTAAAAGATTTATCTCTTCTGCGTAATTCGGTCGAATCCGGTAGAAATATTTCTATTGATGAATCGAAAAAATTTAATGAGATAAACATAGCGGTAAATCGTTTTTCCTTTCATATTAATTCCAAAAGGAAATACTTAAAAGAATTTAAGAAACTCGAAGAAGAAATAATTCATTTCAGAAAGATTACGGTTGCAAATGGTGTAAATGTTGAATCACTGTTGAAAGTAATTAAAGAATCTTTGGATTCTCTAAACAACAATTCTTCAAGAATAATAAAATTATTAGATGAAGATTATAAAGCGAATAAAATCAGCGAGCCTGAATTCAAGAACGCTGTATCTAAACTTGAAATTAAAAGTGAATATTCTTTTGGTGATTTAAAAATACAAAATATTCTCGATCACTATTATTTGCCTGTTTTAACTTCGGATATTAAATTATCTCAATTCAAACATATTATAGATGAGCCGAGTGAATTTGATTTTCTTCAAAAATTATCCGGTTTTGTTAAGAGTAATGAATATGTATTAAAACAAAAATACGATTGGTGGATGTTCAGCAAAATAGATGAATCACTTGATAAAATATTTATTCCATATTCAGACGGCGATATAGAAAAATCATTTTTCCCCGATTTTATTTTTTGGTTAAATAAGGGTAAGGATTACAAAATAATATTTATAGATCCCAAAGGTACGGCGCATGCAGCTTACCAGCTTAAAGCTGATGGTTTTGAAAAAATATTTAATAATAAGTTATATTAATATTCAGGTTATGATATAAATGTATCATTAAAATTCTATACCGAAAAACATGATTGCCCGACCGGTCGTTATGAAGAATATTGGATTAACAATCCATCCCGGATATTTTAATTATTTTACTAATATTGATAAAAAATAATGGGGTTTATAGGAAAAGCTTAAACTAATATTTCTTGCAATTTATCTTAATCGAACTACTGTAAAATTGAAACAATGTTATGTATAGGTCAGCCTGCCAAGCTGACCTACTTAATAAAATATAATAGCGATTGCTAATTAATTGACTAATAACTAAGTTCTGATATATTAAAAAAAAACTTAAGCCCGGACCACCACTTTAGCTGCATATTTAAGTTGTTTGATGAATTTTGTTTATAACAATGGAGCTTACTTATGAAACTTTTCAATTCTAAAGAACTTGAAGAGCTAAGAAAAGAAAACGATGAGCTGAAGACAAAAATTCAGCGCGTGTATGAGAAGGAAGAATCAGCGCAAAATCTTGAAAAAGTTCTGAAAAAATTAAGAGCCGAAATTGTTTTGCTTAATGAACGGAAAATAAGTATAATTCGCGAAATTGACGCTCTCGGCGTACAGGAACAGCAAAAAAGAAATCAGATGATTGAAATCGATCAAAAGATTTCGCATCTAAAAGAAATGCGAGATCAATTGCAGAATACTATTCTTTCCTATAGTGATCAAATTCAGGATCTGGAATCGGCTATAGGGGAACGGAATGAATATGTTGATGTCTCCCGCAATGAAAGCACGCCGGATTCAAATACCGGAAAATATATCGAAGAAACTAAACAAAAAATTTCCGAATTGAATGAGGAAGAGGCAAACCTGCTTGAAAGGCTTAATCACAAGAACCGGGAAATC
>PLNZ01000101.1 GCA_003142915.1 Ignavibacteriales bacterium
GTTGTTAACTTTGGAAACTATATTCCGTGTTACCAAAAGTTGATCATCGGCGGAATCTGAAAGTTGATTTAACTTTTCGCTTAAATTTGTCGCAGAAGCAATAAGCGGCTTCATCTCCAGGGTTAAATCTTTAATTTCAATTTCAATTTCTTTAACCGTTCTGGAAATCCTGCTTAGGAAAACGACTAATGCAATACATAACACCGATGCAGATGCAAGCAGAATAACATACAAGACAGTGATGAATGAATTCATAATTAATTTCTAAATTTATTAAGCATTCTTGGAACTTTTATAAGCATCAACTCCGGCTTTAACGGCATCTTTAAGTTTGCCGCTTTCATTTTCTGTATTTTCTTTACTTGTGTTAATTGTAGTAGAAACTTTTGATTTAGCATTGCAAAATATTTTTTCGGCATCCTTAAGAAGTTCTTTCGATTTATTTTTTGCATCGCTGATTAATTTCTCAGATTTCTTCTTGCCTTCGTTAATCATATCTATTGCTTTGTCTTTAGCTTCTGCTATATACTTTTCCGCCTCGCCCAAATATTCATCAGCTTTTTCTTTTATATCACTCCTTAATTCTTTACCGCTTTTAGGAGCATAAAACAACGCTAAAATTACGCCAATAGCTCCACCGGCAAGAAAACCAATTAAAATACTTTTACCAGCATTATTCTCTGACATGGCTAACTCCTTTTTTTGCTTCCTATAATATAAATAATATTACCTTTCATTAGTAAACATGTGTGTCGATGTATTCTATACATACTATACACTGATCTTACCTTAACTTTTATCATAATTACAATGTAATCATCTTTAGTACTGAAAAACAATCCGGCAAAGGGATGAAAAAGGGACTACATCTTTCGGGTGAGTAATAAGATGACTTGGATAATCGTTAAGAATATAAATATACTTAGAGTGAAATTGTATAAGAATATTTCGTCCCTATTGAGTTCTGATGAAAAGGTAACTGATTTCTATAGTAAGGAGTAATAAAAAAGCCGACCCTAAATATCGAATAGGTGGAATTACCGTTAGGCGGAGGTCGCCCGGATACCTTCCTGATTGAAAATCTGCGGATAGGTACTTTCTTACATTAAATTCAAGCTGAAATATTTTTTAGATATTTTTTTTAGAGCTATTTAGGCGAGGATACACAACAAAATCGCCTGGTCGCTTTTAAATTATACTTTGTATCTTAAATAAAAAACGGTTCAACGTTTTTTGCTGTTGAAGTAAAGATACAAAGATTTAATCTCTGATGGCAATAGCTTCGAAAGCGATTTACCTTTTAAATATAAATTTTTTTCCATTAATGGAAGATGATTCCATAATTCGCTGAAAAAATCATCTTCGCTGCTAAATGGCCCTATTGCAGAAGCATCAATTGCATTGTAAGAGTTGCCTGTAGAGTGGCAGTTAATACATCCCTTATCCTGGACAACCTGTTTTCCGGTTTCAGCCGAGCCGTCGATCTCACTTTTATTATTAAAATAAAGAAAAGAAATTAGATCTGCCATTTCGTTTCCCTCAAAAGCAGGCATTGCAATTTCGTTCTTTTGAACTGACTGTTCCATCTCTGCTGAATGGTTCCACATTAAACCGGCAATTTCTATTACGCTCTTATTTAAATTTACTTTCATTAGATCAGGCCCGATATGCTTTTCGTTATGGCAGTAAAAACAGCCTTTATCTGAAAATATTTTTTCTCCGCTGATTGGATTACCCGGTGTCATATAAATTTTCTGCCTCTTATTATAAACACTAACAGCAGTAATGTAGGATGATAAGTCGGCAAATTCATCATCCTTGAAAACGGGAACTCTAACGTTTGATGTTTTCTGCATTTTTTGCATTTCGACGGCGTGATTCCACATTTCTTGAGCAAGATATACGGGTGAAGCATGAACACCTAATTTATCTAATCTAATCTTATTAGGGCTTACTTTACCGATTGAATGACAATTATCACACCCCATTTTAGCAAAAAGTTTTTCTCCTGCGTTAACATTTCCGCTGACCTCCAGATAACGTAAATAATGCAGGAATATTCGAAGATCTCGAAAATCTTTAGCGGTAAATTTTTGCAGGTTGAAATTTTTTACTTCCATTTCATTGAGCATACCCGCAGAATGATTCCACATCTCGGAAATCAAATCATAGTTGCTTTCGAAAAAATTATGTTTTCCGAGATCCGGAGCGGTGTTACCTCCATTGCCGTAGATTGCGTGGCAGTTAATACATCCTTTTTGTTCAAAAACAATTCGACCATCTAATGGATTTTTATGTTGATACTCTTTATTTGAATTCTCCTGTTGAATAAAATAATTATTTGCCGTAAATCCATAAAATATAAATGCAGATGTTAGTAAAGTTACTAAGAAGATAAAAAACAAAATTCTGATTTTCATTTATCAAGCTCCTTTTTTTCTTCCTTTGTATAGTCCAAACAAAACATATGTTAAAATTCCTGCTAATACCCAGAATATAGCAATCCCAAGAATACTTATAGCAATTGAAGCAGATTGGTGATCATTAACTTCATAAGAGACATGTACCAAATTTATCAGTAGAAGTGTCATCCCGGCTGCAAGCATCCACAAAAAGGATAATAATATAATTTGAATAAAGATAAGCTTTCCAAAAAAA
>PLNZ01000331.1 GCA_003142915.1 Ignavibacteriales bacterium
CGATTATGGCGACTATTGACAACATTACTGGTTTTGGCATTTTGCCCTCCTATTATATTGGTTGTTGGCCTAAATTTAATAATTGAGAACAAATTTAAAGTTTTCTCTTTCAAGCATTCGGCATGTATATAATGCGCGAACAAGTTGAAGTGGAGAAACTCATGAGCTATGAGCTGATATAAAGTGTGGAATATAAACTATGTTAGAGAAATAGAGTCAAGAAAAATTTAAATTTAATTGTCAGATGTCTAGGGGGTGGAAGAGAGATCTGATTAGAATCGTTCGAGGCGCTTCAGAAAAGATATACGTCTTTTTAAATTCTTTGGAGAATTAGGCTCAGCAGGTTATATATTAAAGCTGAGAAGGAAAAATCCCAGCTTGATCTGAGGAACCAATTATGAGAATTAATACAACACAAGCGTAGCTTCGCTCCGATCAAGGGTGACTGATTCAATCTGAACAACATGTCTAAATTATTGGAATAGACAGAGAGTGAGAGAAGTAATATGACTGAAACAAATTCATATTCAATTTGGTTGATTCCTTCTGGTGATATTTATGACTCACTTAGTAGAATCATTTCAAGTTTTAGTGTCCGATATCAAACACCTCTTTTCATTCCACACATAACTTTGATTGACAGTCTTACGGGAAGCATAGATGATGTTTCCCAAAAAATATTCCAATTAGTTTCTCTAATCCATCCTTTTGAAATAAGACTTGAGAGGCTTGATCATCTTGAGGAATATTTTAAATGTCTTTTTATTAGAGTAGAAAAAACAACTCAAATTATGCAGGCTTATTTAAGAGCAATAACTATTTTCAATATTAAAACAGATTTTGAATATATGCCACATCTTAGTTTATTATATGGAAAACTAAAACGTGAAGAAAAGGATCACATTATTAAATCTCTACGAGTTGAGGAATATAAAATTAACTTCTCAGTAAATAACATAGCCATAGTACAAATAACAGGTCATCCAGAGTCTTGGCGTCCAGCGAAATATTTTGACATATTAAATAGCTTGAATAATAAAGCGTAAATTAAAAGATTGATTGCATCAAATATTTAGGGAATATACGGCAGCACCTTTTAGGCACGCTTCTTCATCAGCGTCACCCATCACCAAAAGATCATCAATTTTATTTGATAGTAATGCATAGTCGCAAATATCCGCCATTTCTTTCTGAAGAATGCATTTATAAATTTCATCTAGTGATAACGCAAAACCTCCAATTATGACTACTTTGTCAAGCCCAAAGGCAGCTGTCAGAAATAATAAAATTGTTGCAAGAGGACGTGAACATTGACTAATGACATTAATAGTCCATAAATCACCCAATTTAGCTGCTGGCACAATATGATCTTCGTTGGTCAGGTTATCAGGTGAGCCATGAAAAGTTGCAGCACAAACAGACTTATTAAAATTGATTCTATCACGATTAGCCTCAATTCTGGCAAATCGTTCTACGCCCCGCCCTGATGAAATTGCGCCTAAGTGCCCTTTGCCGCCACAATCACAAAGCAATGCATCATTTTTTCGATCAATCACAATATGCCCAATCTCTCCTGCAAAAGGCACATCATCAAGTACACCTTTAACTTTGCCTCTATCAAATACTTTACTCCCTATTCCGCTGCTAACAGTAACAACAATGAACCGATTAGAATCAATTTTATTACTAAAGTACCAAGCAGCGGCCGAAACATCGTTTATTATATACGTTTGACGTCCAGTAATGTGTTTTACCTTCTCCACAAGATCCGGGATGGCATCATTATTACCGACAACAGTCGGTGCATTAATAATGCGTGAAGGAAACTCTACAGGTCCTGGAAAAGATATTATTATCGGAGATTCTTTCGTTATTAGACTTTGGGCATCGCTGCTGTAATTAACAATCTCATTGATAATCTCATTCCAAATATCCGCAGGTGAGTAATTATGGATGAAACTTTTTATTCTCTTTTTTTTTATATTAAGAAGAGAGGCTTTGTCATCAGCAATAGCACTTCTAAGATGAGTTCCCCCAAGATCAAACACTAAAGCCGCCATTCAGCTATCTCCTATACGAATTCGAAAATGCAATAGCTTGTTGAATTTCTGCGTAACTAACATCTTGAATGAATTCTGCTAACCCAATATCCTTAGGAACTACCAAATTCAACGTTCCACCCCTGTGAGCTCTTATGGTATCTAGTGCACTTAACAGATCTTGAGCTGATGAGACAGTTTGCTTGAAATCTAATCCAATTAAGTTATACACATCTAATAATCTTTTTAAGGCTTCTCTTTTGCAAATCCTTCGTTGAACAGCAGTAAAAGTGCAATAAAGCATATCTATTCCGACGGCTAAACCATGAGGAATTGTATAGTCACTCATGGCTTCAATAGTTGGACTGAACGTATGACCAAAATCGACTAATCTCTGCAAATTTGCCTCTTTAATATTAGGTTGTAGTTCAGCCATCATTGTTTGCTCAGAACGTAACATAACTTCTAATGCAATTTCGCTCGGTTGTTGAAACTTATTATCAACTAACGCTTCGCCATTCTGTTCAATGAGCTTGAAAAGCTCTTCATCGCAAATGATACCCATTTTAACTATTTCAGCAATCCCAAATGTTATTTCTTTCTTGTCAAGAGTTTTCAAGAAAAGCGAATCATTAATACTTCCGATTGCTGGATAAAAGGCTCCCAATAAATTTTTATGTTTTCCAAAATTAATTCCTTGTTTAATACCAACTCCGACATCTATCATGCCAATTAAGGTTGTCGGTATCCTCAGATAAGGAACCCCTCTACGAAATATGGAAGCGGCAAAACCTACAACATCAAGGACAACACCACCTCCAATTGCCAGTATTATTCCATCTCGCCTCAACCCTGCTTCTATAGCAGCCTTGCAGATTTCCTGTGCTTGAATCCATGTTTTGTTACGTTCCTCGCCTTTTATTCTTAAGTGGCCAGTTAAATTTGTCTTTTTTTCAAGATAGGCAAAAATGTCTTGACCATAAAGATCAAAAACTTTATCATCAATAACAACTAAAATTGGTTTTGATTTCGTAAATTCAATAATTGAATTATC
The DNA here is from genome assembly GCA_003142915.1 of Ignavibacteriales bacterium. Classification (GTDB taxonomy): domain Bacteria; phylum Bacteroidota; class Ignavibacteria; order Ignavibacteriales; family Ignavibacteriaceae; genus FEN-1297. The sequence goes on from PLNZ01000331.1 coordinate 3,094, forward strand.
TGTAAGATCATAAACGCTTTGAGTTGGATGAATAATCTTATATTCAATATTTTCTGGTGGCGTTTTTATATTGAATATTCGTGATTGTGTATGGTGGGTTGCCCAAACTCCTGGACCACATATTATTTTTTGCGCATAATTTAATGCGCCAATTTGTAAAGCAACGTTAGCCGTCTTTTTTATCATGAAACCTTCAGTGGGAATTGGCAGATCTTTTCCGATCAACCTTTCTCTAAGTATTTCGCGAAGTGGATCAAGTAGAACCTCAAAAAAAAGACCAGAGCAGAGAATAAGATTGATATCTGCAACATAATTAAGAGATATGATTGTATCGAACAATTCTTTTAGACTACTCTTAATTATTTTTTTATAATCATCTATAGCGGTCAAGTAACTTGCCTCTAAATTTCTGAGAGTATTCAAGCTGCCATTTGAAATATCAGGTTTTTCTATAAAGGTGTTACTCGAGTATAAACGATGAAGCAATACATCATCGAAATCATGTTTATCACTTGATTGCATACTAAAAACTTTCGATAAACTACTGTTTTCTCCGAAAGTTGTGAAACTCCCATCCGCTTTTATCTGAAACAAAACAAGTTTTCCTTTTGAACTTGAATCAATAAGAAGAGATTGACCAATATTAAGAACAGATGAATGAATTAAAGCGACATGCGGAGGGACACGGACTATTGGAATCGGATATGAACTCAATACGGACCGCGAACCAGGCTCCTCATAATCTTTATCAATTAGCACAATTCCTAACAACACATACGGAACGACAATTTCTTGAATTGAATTTGTCAGTTCAACAAACTTCTTTTCCTTTATTACTCTACGAAATTTATCGGTATCCTCATGATTTATCTCTTTTCCGTCGATTATTTTTCGTGACGCTTCATCGAAATAGGTAAAAAACCAATTTCCATTTATACGACAATCGAGAACCGCATTAATACATTGCATATTGTTATTCATTCACTTAAGGTATTGCTACTTGTATAACCAATATTACAACATCAGAATCTGTATCATTCACTAGGCTATGAGTTTGCTCTGAGCGAACTACAGCTATACTTCCCGACTCTAGACGCTTCTCATCACCGTTTATAATAACTAGTGGGGTACCCGATACAATAAAATATATTTCCTCATTGTTTACATGTTGATGAGTACCAATTTCACATTTTGTTGGTATAATAGTGTAATCAATAAAATCAATAGGACTAACAAACTCATCATCTGTTAACAAACGACGAAACAGAATGGCTCCATTCCCACCATGATCAGATTTCAACTTTAATGGTGAAACCTGATTAATACTAATGAAATGTTTCACGTTGCCCTCAACTATGCCAATATTACTGAATTATTGGTAATTAGACCAATGCTATTAGCCATTTGTAAGAATTCATTAAATTCTTTAGAGTGATCGGAATCATCCTTCATCCCAACAATTATTCTTGTTGGGATACTCTTTACTTTATCATGATCAACAAAAAAATTTAATGTATTGTCAATTGTACAGTCAACTTTGCCGACAATACGACTTCCTAGTGGTGGCTCATGAAACTTATTCTCATCGCAAAGAAAATATATTTCTGATGATTTATTAATCACTTTTTGTTTTATTGTTATCACATCTGAGATACTTCCATAAACAATCAATTTTAAATTGATAGGACATACCCCGATGAAGGCTTTGTCGATGATTACTTCACTTTGGGTTTCAAATTCAAAGCCTTTTCCGTCAAAAGCATCGTGATGTGGAACATATCTTCCGCCTATAAGTATGAAATTAAAAAGGTCACGATGTTCTAATGCCATATATTCAGAAAGTATAGAGGCATTAGTTGTATAAATGGTTAGGGGAGACAACTTATCATATGAGGCGAATATCTCCTTTGCTAGATATACAAAAGTGCTACCACAATCTAAATAAATATGATCATATCTAGAGATGATATTTCTTTCAATTACTGCCTTGGCTGCTGCCTCTTTAAGATCTGAATTTTTATGTATCCTGGCTTGCCAGGACACATCAGGAGAGAAAATATGTAACTTAGTCATTCCTCACTACCCTCAGACTTGAGTTTATAGGGCCCATTGATTTTTATGCAAGAAGCCATGCCATACCAAGTCGCGCCCCACGAAATAAATATATTATCCATGATCCAATTCTGTTCCCGAAGTTGAGGTGCATTTTTCAATATATGTATCCATTTTTCTATAGGTATAGAAATAGGAGATATATATCTCATCAAAGTTACATGGGCAGACATGGCTGCATATCTTGCGTCTAATTGGATACCGGTATTATTTATTCTTTCAGACATTATTTCCCGCCCCGTTTGAAGAGAATCATTAGAGGGAATAAAATTTAATGCTACCCCGCGAGGATCAAATGATAAAATTGGAGAATCTAACTTTATTCTTTCAACTTCGGATAAAACACTCCTAATGTTCAATTTCAAAATATCAGCGATTCTGTCTACTTTTTCTATGGGTTGGCTATGACAAATCTCAAGCAATGTCAAATGGATGTCTTTGATAGGATAGAAATATTGATTAGGCTCAAAGTTACTGAGATACTCAATGATTGTTTGAATATGCTCCATGATTATCTCAGATGGACGACAAATTAAATTAACACCGTACCTTCTGTCAGTGCCTGATTTCTTTATTTCATTAATAAGCACATCATCAAGAATAGGCCCTGTTTCAAGCAACTTGTGTTCTCCTTCTTCTATTCGTTTTGATATGTTCTGTATAAGATAATTCCTGTCAATCATATTTTGTACCCTTTATTTAAAGTATATTAGAGATATCTTTTAGTGTCAATTATGTGTTTATCATAGCCATCTAATAATGTTATTCCTGATGGGATTACACCGTCTGATTTCATCTTTAATAACCCCTCTTTGATTCCTGATAATTCAATTTTTAAGCTCCGTTCCAGTTTATTAGAATTTAGACAAGAATATTTAGGTCTTAATCCTAATGCTGACTCAATTGGCTCTACTAGATTCTCATTAAGGCCAAAATATTGAGCAGTAGCCAACGCAAGTTCATAGCGGCTTACACTATCCTTGCCTGACAAATGAAATATGCCTTCTAAATTTGATAAAGCTATTTTACTAATAGCCATTGCTCCTTCGCCAATATATATAGGTGTATTATAGAGATTTGTAGGCATCTCTATTCTTTGATTATTAGCAAGACTATTTATCGTGTCACTAACTGTGTTTGATGATTGTAATGGCAAATGATAACCGAATAATATACTAGATCTTATAATTATAAAACTTAGACTTGAACTTAATACAATTTTTTCTCCCTCAAATTTTACTTGCCCGTAAGTGTTGAATGGTTTAGCAATGTCTTCTTCAAAATATATCTGCTTAGTACCATTAAAAACACAATCAGAAGAAACATATATTAGTCTAGCTCTTAATTCTTGGCAAGCACTTGTCACATTATTCGTCCCCTCAACGTGAATTTGCCGGGCTCTCTGAGGATACCTCTGACAAAAAGCGACATCCTTCGTGCCTGCAATATGAATAACAATGTTAGGTCCGATTCGCTGAAATAGTGAATTAACTGCTTGTTTGTTAGAAACGTCTAATCGCTCATGGTTCGTGCTTTCTACTCTAACGAACTCATTTGTTAAATAAGTCCCGTATACCTTTACATTCTCATTTCTTACAAGGTAATGACTCACACGCGTTCCGATGAACCCACTTGCCCCAGTAATCAATATTTTCATTGATAATTATTTCCCAATTTTTTTAATCTCTAATGTTTTTAAAAAATACGTTAATTTGCGCTTTTAGTCAATAAGGAATACCACTTGAAATGGTATGGGCTGATCAGTAACACCGTCAAGCATTATCGCCTCAGCGAAGAGCGGAAAGAAATTATCCTCATAACATTAGGCGCGGAATGAACGTCCGATGGACCGATTGGTTATATAAAAACAGAAACGTTTCCATTGATTCATAAAATATTTTCCCTTAACATATAGCCAACAACAGATCCTTTTTCTATTAAAAAGTTTAATATTATTAAAACCTCTCCTTTTAACTTTTGCGTTTTTCTGATTTTTTCACGATTTTTATATATGTATTTTCTGATAAGATTTTCCAAGTGATAAATGGTATTATTTTCTAACTTTGCACCTAACAAATTTTTATTTTTATCCAGCATACTTGAAATCCAGGATATACCATCATTCAAATAAGGCGATCCAATATCATTTAACAGCTTTGAAATTGCATATAGAGATGAAGGGCAATGACCGAGCTTCTCAGACATTTCTTTAAAAAATATTTTATTCTCACCCTTTAATGTGTGCCATTCGACAGTTGTTTCTTTCCATCTGGTTTGAGCAAAAAGATAACTTTTTACAATCCTTTCAACATACCAAAATCCATCTCCATCTTTACAAAGTTCAATTACTTTGTTTTTAAATAAATTCCAAACTTCCCAAAAATTTTCATATAAATTAAAGTTATCTTCGATTAAGATGAATTCTTCGAATAGATCAGCAATTGCTTCTGAGCTATTAAAACGATCAAGAAATGATTTCAAATATTCCGGGATTTCTTCTTTCGGAGAATTTAATACAAAATAGGAATATTTTTTCAAAAAATCATGTCGAACTCTATAATCAATTTTATCATCTCTATCACGTAACAATAATTTTTTAGCAAATGCACATATAATCTTTTTGACTATTTCTTTGTATTCTTTATTGTCAGTTTTTTGAGGGATCAATAAAAAAGCTGTCCTTAAAATGTTTAAATCTAATTTCGTGATGTCTTCTAAATCATCCTTAGAAATTTTATTTTCAACTACTTTTTTTAAACTTATCTCATTTTCTTTTAGAAACTTTTCTATTATTTGATTTTCGTGAAGTTCATAAATACCTTTTTGATGATTTTCTTTGAAAAGTTTTTTTCTTAATTTCTCGTATTTAGACTTTAATAGCAAGTAACCAAAAAATATTGATTCAGCATCGTTAGGATTATTTTCCCGTAGTGCATGAATTGCCATAATAGAAAATGTGCTGAAGGTAGTGCCGCCCATATCAACTGGATAGTCATTGAATAGCGTAAGTAGTAAAATTATTTTTATATCTTCCTTTTCTTCTGGAAATTCATTGATTAGGAAAGGGAGTACAGAAATTGCCGACTGCGTTCCATCAGATATTTGATATTGATAATTTGGAAGAAAAGGTAAAAAAGCTACTTCTAAAATAATATCTTTACAAAAAGTCCGTTCTTCTCTTGACAGTTGCTGAAAATGATCCCTCACTAAAACGGAACATACATGCGCAGGAATGGTGTGATTGAAGAGATAAAAGCTCTCTTCTTCGGAATGGTGAAGTTCCAAGGATTTTGGTCTTTTTGTTATTTTCAGCTTTGAAATAATTTCTTCGACTTCTTTGAGTGCAAGTTTCGGATTCTTTTCATATTGCTCGTATGTTTTGTATTTGTCGTCATTTGATATTTTATAGTTTGCCCATAAACTTAAGGACGCGTATTTCATTGGCGCAGAGCTTTTTTCAAGGGAAGTTTCACTATATTTTTTAAGCTCAGGATCAATCTCAGGATTAAAATTTATAAGAATCCCCCCATCTGTTTCTTCGGTTGTAGGCTTCATCTTTCTTTTATCCATCCTTGCAAGGTAAAGCCTCCATATTTTATCAGATGCATTTTCTTCCGAAGATTTAGGCAAGTCTTTATAATAATTATCTAATATTTCCCACAGTTCTGCTTGTCTTTTATGTGCTTCCTCTTCACTTGTTTCTCCACTTCTGAAAAATTGATAATATACAAATATCTGTTCGAGTGAATTATTTCTATGTTTATCATCACAAGCCTTCAATCGTTCATCTTCATGAGATTTTCTTTCATAATTAATTCCAAAACTATCTCTTAATATAAGAAGAGAGCTTTTATGTTGAAGGTCTAAAGTAAATCTGGCTGTATCGTAATGAAAAAAACCCTTCGTTTTAAAAAGTATCTTTGCAACGTTAAAAGTTTTTTCAGGATAGGCCAAGACAATACTTGTGACTACTGCCGAAACAGAAGCAGATTTTGAGTTTTTAAGTAGATAAAGAAGCCAGCTTTCTAATATTTTTGAATCGGCATGCTTCCCGATTTCAAGAAAATATTTCTCCAAGGCCATGTGCATTGATTCTAAAACATGTGGAGAGACTTGCGTACCTCTATATGTGCACCAAATTCTATTGCTTATGTATTGTTTAATTGATTTATCTTCTTCGATAAAAACTTCTACTTCTTCAACTTCATTTTTTGCAAAATCAGACTTAGCAAAACATTCGACCGTCTTATTTGTAAATTTCAAAATAAAATCTACCGTTTCTTGCAAAGAAAATTGAAGAAGCCAATATATGGGAGTTTGGTATGAACTTGCTGGAAAATAATTAAGGTGTTCATCTTCCAAGCCATAATATTGTTCCAATCCCATTCTTGAATGGTAATAAGAATCATTTTTTACAGGAGTATAAGACCAAAATAAGTCAGCAAGCTGTAATACATTTTTTGGAAGAACTTTAGAAATTGTGATTCCTTCAAGTTTCGTCAAAATAACTTGTGATAGATCGTGATAAGGGTCTCTGTGATTTTTCCATTTATTTTTAAGAATCTCCTCAAGAATTTCTTTTAATTCATTCTTGATTTCAGAAGAACCATAAAGAATTGTTTGTAAAAGATCGTCTTTTGTACCATCCCGATCAAAATAGACATTTTCTTTAATAGTCCATTGGTAATAGTGTAATGCAATTAAACTTGAATATTTAGTGGTTGCTCCTTCTTTAAACTTGCTATTCCAATCGTGAATTATTGGCAAAACAAAAAATATATTCTTAATACCTATGTTATCTAAATTTTCAAAAACGAATTTGATGAGACTTTGCCAACCTTTCCCCCTTGGTTTAGTTAATACATATTTCATCGAAAACAAATTCGTGCTTTTCACTCCTAATTGTTTAAAGAAGTCATCATCCACCTCCTTGCAGGCAATTCTGAGCAAAAAAGTTATTCTTTTGAGCAATTCACAATTATTTTCTTTTAAATTTTCCTTAAATAATTCAAAAAATATATCTGAATGATCGGACAATAAAACTGCTACCAAAGTTGCATCTTTCCAATGGGATTCAATTTTATGATCTTTAATAACTTCGTCGATAAAATCTTTGATCGAAAGATGCGCTAACAAAAGTTTGTCCGATAACCAGTTTCTGAAACTTCTGCGAATTGGCAGCGACTGTCCTATCCTTTTAAAAAATTCCTGATTGTTTGATTTTCTGATAAATTCGGCTTCAATTATTTTCTCTAATGCCCATTCTTCGTAAATATCATGAGTGATGAAATATCCATGTGGTGATTCATAACCCAAAATCCCATCTCTTTTTAATTCATTATCCAAGATTTGCGATTCACAAATTGGATTGATAAAGAACTGCCCGTCATTTGCCCTTTGAAAAGCTATCTTTAAAAAACACTGTTCCCTTGCAGGTTTGGATTTCCTGATATTTTTATTCCATAACTTTTCTTTGAAATCTATATAAGCTATTTCTTCATCTGCTTTATAATATTTTAGGTATTCACCGAGATAGAATGGATTTTTTATAAATTCTAACAGCCGTTCATCCTTTGGAAGTACAAATTTATAATTACTGGAAATTTTGTTTAATTCGTCTATATCTATATTCGATATATTTATATTTAAAGGAGTAATTTTATAAATTTCAAAAAATTCATAATTTAAATCCTCTAAATAATTATCTCTTGTTGTGAAAATAAGTTTCCAGTTATTTTGGATTAGAATGAGTAAAAATTCTTTGAACGGATCGGTATTTTTTAAGTCTAGTAATTTTTCTGCAGAATCAATTACTATAATTTTGTGAGTTTCATCTTTATGGACTTCGACGAAATCTTGAAAATCTAATCCTGAAAATAAATCATTGATGCTTCTTAGTTCAAATTCAGTTGCCTTGAAAATATAAAAAGGTTGTGTCCCTTTTAATTGAGAGTAAAGATTTTTGACAATTGCCGTTTTTCCAACTCCGCCAGTGCCACTTAAAATTAGTGCTTTCTCTAAACCATTATTTTTCAATTTTGCTAAATCTTTGCTTCTATCAATTTCAATATTTTGACCACAAAAAGTTATAGATGTTTGTATTTCATTAAGGATATTCTCTGAGTGTATTTGTTGCGCCTTAATTAAAGCAAAAACACTTTTATCAAGACTGAAAAAATGTTTAGAAATTATCTCGTTTTGGATGGACACAAATGGAGATTCAAAGAAACTGGCGCCTTTCCAAACGATTTTAATATTCTTATCTTGTGCATATTTTTCTATTTCGTCTTGCTGCTTTGTTGTTCTTTTAGTTGTTTTACTGCTTTCGGTCCAATCAATAGGAGTATAGAAAACCATCTTGGTTGTTTCTGGATTCTTGTTTTTTGTTATTTCTAACTTTCTAATAAATTCATCTTTATGATCGGACAATTTATCTTCATAGAATTTTGCTTCCCAAGCAATAAACTCATCACCGATTTTAACAGGGTTTGTTTCCATTCCAGAATGATTCACATAGCGAAAAATTCCTTGACGCTGATTAAATTCTTGGCAGAACAATAAATAACAAAACCATTCAAAATTATTTTGATGGTTTTCACTAAATTTTGCTTTAAAGATGTCCCAGCTCGGTTTTATCATATTATTCTTCTTTTATGCTCCGCTGATTTTTAAAATGCCAACAAACGTTCGAACTTAATCTTCAAAATGGATATGCAGCTTTTTCTTGCGTTTTTTTGTTTGGGGGTTGAAGACTTTTACTAAATATCAGCCTCTAATTCAACACTTATTTCTTTTTATATTCACAGTGTGAAAATATATTTTAAGTTTATGCCTAGCAGGGGGAAAAAGCAAAAGGTTCGATGCTATAGAACGAAATTATTTTAACAGCAGGTTTAAAGATCAAAAGGGAATTATTATTCTGTAAGTAACAAATTTACAGCATCTAAGAATATGTGGCTATTCCGTTTGAAGTCGCC
>PLNZ01000323.1 GCA_003142915.1 Ignavibacteriales bacterium
AATTTAATATCTTTTGCTATGGGATAAATAATTTTCTTAAGATTAAAATTATCATTTTGTTCAAGCGTAAGTTTTGTAGGAATTAAGAAACTCTCATGCGGTTTATCCGAATTGATATGCCAGCCTTCGCCAATAGTTACTTTAACCGCTAATTTGAATTCATCGCCGGCATAAACTTTATTATAAGCACTATAAGATTTAATTTTTACAACATCATTTCCTGCCTGTAGAGAGGTATTTGTAATAAACAAGATTGTTATAGCTGTTATAAAGAAATATTTTAATTTTTTATTCATAGCAATTTTCAAATACTTATTAACGAAATCATAAATCGACCTCAGTCTCTGTCCCGAGCAAATTATTTTCTCCAGCCCTGGACAATAGGATATCTTCTACCGTAACCAAATGCTTTTCTTGATACTCTTAATGCAGGCGCCGCCTGTTTTCTTTTAAACTCGTTTATGTCTACAAGCCGTAAAACTTTTTTAACAACCTTTTCATCGCCTATTATTGAAGTAATTTCATTCTTTTCTTTATTCTCCTCCAGGTACATTCTCAGTATTTTATCAAGAAGTTCATATTCCGGTAATGAATCCTGGTCCTTTTGATTTAATCTTAATTCAGCAGAAGGCGCTTTATTTACAATTTCATAAGGGATTATCTCATCATTCTTATTGATATAATTTACTATTTTATATACATCTGATTTGTAAACGTCGGCAATTACAGCCAGTCCGCCGCTCATATCGCCATAAAGTGTGCAATATCCCACAGCCATTTCGGATTTATTGCCTGTAGTAAGAAGCAAATAATTGTGTTTATTTGCCAGCGCCATAAGGTACATTCCGCGAATCCTTGCCTGGATATTTTCCTCGGTTACATCAGCTTTCTTACCTTTAAATGCTTCTGAAAGCATTTCCATTGTCTTATCAACAATGGGCTGAATTGAAATCTGCTCCGATGAAATACCAAGTTTTGTAATTAGTTTCTCCGAATCAATTATGCTACCGCCGCTGGAAAATTCAGAAGGCATCAGGACAACATTTACATTTTCTTTTCCCAAAGCTTGAACAGCAATATAAGTGACAAGCGCCGAATCTATACCGCCGCTTAATCCTACAAGAACTTTCTTAAATCTCAATTTTTCACAATATTCTTTTACACCATAAATAAGCGCTCCCAAAACTTCTTCTTCAAAACTTCTTTCTGCATTGGGTATAGGTTCATATTTTGCACATGTATCATAAATAAAATAATCTTCTTCAAACGCTTTGCCGAGAAGGACAAGATTCCCATCACTATCAAAGCACATGCTTGCTCCGTCAAAAATCAGATCGGTCTGCGCACCGACATGGCAGACATAAGCAAGCGGGATTTTATCATACTTTGTAAGAACAGAAAGCATTTCATGCCTTTCTCTTATTTTACCGTAATGATAAGGGCTTGCAGAAATATTTATCAGAAGATTTGCCCCTTTATTAATAAGTTTTTTTACCGGGTCAACACTGTATCTTCTTTTGTACCAGTAATCGGCGTCATTCCAGATATCCTCACAGATAGAAATTCCAAGATTTACTCCTTTAAATTCGAATACATTCACATCCTTTGCCGAATCAAAATAGCGCATTTCATCAAATACATCATAATTAGGAATTAAGGTTTTATTTTGTACAAATCGAATTTTACCGTTAAAGCAAAGAACTGCGGAGTTATGTATATCGGTTCCGATTAAATCCTCACCTTCGGTAATTGTTCCAAAAACAAGCCCGGTATCGACTGTTACAGCGGCTATTTCCTTCGCAGCTATACCGGCAGCTTGTCTGAATTCCTGTTTTTCAACTAAATCAAGCGGAGGGTAGCCTACCAGTGACAGCTCCGGAAAAATAACTAAATCTGCGCCGTCATTAACTCCGCGGTTATAGCCATTAATAATTTTATTTTTATTGTTTTCAATATCGCCGATAGTTGTGTCTACCTGGCAGAGAGCAATTTTCATAATTATTCAATATTTTTATTACAAAAATATGAAAGACAGCAGGATTAAACAATTTTATCATTAAAGAATGCACCAATTTATGCGCCTAAAGTATATAATTTAATTTTCCTAATCTACTGTTTTTTTTTCCCAGAGTTTTGAATAACATATTTCAGCGTAAAAAGGTTATTATTTTTCATTATATTAGTTTCAATTGAAATAATTTTATTTAAGCGCTTTTTAGTGCGACCGTTAATCTTGTCTATTTTCCGTTTTTCAGAAACATTTGCCGATAGTAATATAAAGCACATATCAATAGAATAGTTTTAATATAATTATGCCGGAAAATAAAACATAAAATACGGAGGTATAAAATGAACGCAAAGAAACTATACCGGTCAAGAAAAGATAAAATGCTCGGCGGAGTAGCAGGAGGCGTAGCAGAATATTTTGATATTGACCCTACCCTTGTCAGGATTATATTTATCGTTGCTCTTTTCTTTGGGGGAGGCGGGTTTTTAGCTTATATAATTATGTGGATAGTAGTTCCCGAAGAGCCGTTTGTTATTGTTACTCCGGATGCCTCTGCCAATCAAAAAGCAACAGGAGAAGCAGCCGGACCAGATCCGCAAATTGTAAACGAATATCATCATCGCCCAAAAAGAAGAAGTATCGGCGGTATAATTTTGATTATTATCGGAGTTCTATTTCTTTTGGATAATTTTTTCCCAAAATATGACTTCGGAGATTTTTGGCCCTTAATTTTAATTGCTATAGGGGCCGGATTATTAATACGTTCAAAAAATAGTTAAAAAATCTGGAAGAATTATTTATGAAAACAAAACATATTTTCTGGGGTTTGCTTTTCGTATCAATCGGAATATTGATCCTGTTAAAGAACATAGGATTATTATATATCGATTTGGCAAATATATGGAAATTCTGGCCTTTAGTTATTATTCTTTGGGGAATTTCCTATTTTACAAAGAGTCAAATTGTAAAAGGATTCATCGCGGGTATTGCGGCAATAATCCTTGCGGTTGCACTCTTTGCTTTTTTTAATTCTTCATATAATTTTATTTGCAACGCTTTTTCTATAAAAGACGATGATTTCAATTTTACGATAAACGAGAATACAGATACATCGAATTATAATGAGTCTTATAGCTCAAAAATTAAGAATTGTGAATTTAACTTAAATGCAGGAGCAGGCGCTTTTATCATAAATGATTCCACTGATGATTTGATGAATGCCGTTACGCAGGGAGTAAAAAATAATTACGAATTTACGCGCCAGGATGCCGGTGATAAATCTACAGTCACAATGACTATGAAGAAGAGGCAATTTGTCTTTAATGATGAGCATAACAAAAATAAGACTTTAATTAAACTGAACACCTCACCGGTTTGGGATTTAAATCTTGATGTAGGCGCTGCCGCTATTGATTTTGATTTCTCCCCTTTCAAAACCGATAAAATAGATATAAAAATGGGTGCGGCAGCTCTGAAGGTAAAGTTGGGAAATAAACTTAATGCTACAAATTTTCATTTAAAAGCCGGTGTTTCTTCGGTTGATATACTTGTTCCCGAATCATCCGGCTGTGAAATAAGGTGTAATACGGCGCTTTCTTCCAAAGCTTTTGATGATTTCATAAAAGTTAATTCTAATCTTTATAAGACGGATAATTTTGATACAGCAAGAAAGAAAATTTATCTTGATATTGATACCGGTATTTCATCAATTCATGTATCAAGATATAGCTTTGATTAGTGTTAAATATTTAAAAAAACAAGCGGATTCATATTAATATGATCCGCTTTTTTTTAAGGTAAGATTTAAATAATTATAGAAAAAAAACCTCTCCCACAGGCTTGCCTACCGGCTTATCCGCCGACAGGCAAGCCGGCATAGTTGTTCGATGGGGACAGTTGAAAAGCAGCGTCGTTAGGCGGACAAAAAAAGAATTAATATGAATTTTGAAATATTGTTTTTAACAATCAGTGCAATGTGGGTTACTTCGGAAGTAATGCTGGGTATTCTTGTCCGCTCTACAAAGAACAGCCGGGATCAGGATAAAGGTACGTTGAAATTGTTAAATATCATTATTTATACTTGTGTTACTGTTGCAGTAATTGTTGGCATTCGTGGGATCGGAACTATTGGTGCATCCAACTCTATTTGACCACCCCGATAAAAAGCACGGGGGTAGGCTGTTTTTTAGTGCGGCAATAAAAGAGATTATATGCGATACAATATATACATTTTAGCCTTTTTGTTAACCATGATAAGCTGCACGCGAGACAGCAACATTACTGGTCCGGTGACATCAAGTACCGGCAATGTTAAGGATAACATTCTTTATACTTTTGCGGTTTCGAAAGATAGATTGGGAATTTTTGACACATTGAGCATGACACTGACAGCGTTTAACCAAGCTAACACAACGGACACACTCTATGTAGGCAGTAACATTTTTACATGGTCATTAACAAATAGTAACGGGGAATTAATATCATCCGGTCCAACAGTTTTTGACGATCTCATTATTTCGGTTGTAATTATGCCTCATCAATCCGCGGTGCTTAATAGACTTAGATACAGCATGGCGGATATTTTTAGCACAACTATACAACCAGGTTTGTATCATTTACAATGCAAAATTAGTAATGGCTTATCTTTACAATTAAATCTCCATTGCGGAAAGAGCGAAAACCAGATTACTGATCCCTCCGGCATTACTTCACCTATTTATCCATTGAAAGTTGGGAATAAATGGACTTTTAGGGAAACATATTTATCGTCATCCGGTACTGTTTTTGGCAGTGATACAGTATCCCAAACAATTGTTGGGGAGGAAATGATAAATGGTGAGAAATGGTTCCTGCTAACATCAACAGCCTATGTTGATCAGTTAATCACCACAAAGCAAGATGGTATCTATTTATATTATCCGGATATTAATTCTGTCGTTTTAAAATATAAATATCCGGCTGCTATGGGTGTAGAATATACTTCAGGGTATGAAGAGTGGACCGGTGCATTACTTACATTAGTTACATTTCAAATGACAGTTGATTCTACAAATGAAGTTGTTACTGTTCCCAAAGGTACATATCAATGTTACAATTATGATGCTCCTGAAGTTCTCGCAACATTTGGCATGCAGACTAATGAAATAGGTTCTCAAGACATTCTCCTTTCCAATATTGGCCCGGTAAAGGAAATATACGGCAATATTATTTGGGAACTTATATCGACTAATTTTTAATAATTACTCATATTACGCAAAATAAATGGATTTATAGAAGTATTTGATNNGGATTTTATTGATTTTATGGTGTTGCCATTTGTTATAAATCCGTCTATCGGCGGACAGGCGTCGGGGCAATTTAAAATCTTTTTTGCGTAAGGTGAGTTACTAATTAAAATTCAGTATTATAAAAAATGGAAGAATATAAAGTTATCACTAATTATTATCGGTAGGTAATTCTTTTATGAGAAATATTGTAATTGAAAATGTTAACGAATTAGAAAATAATCTCCAATATTATTATAATTTAACACATAAAATTGAAAAAGATTTTGGAGGTCCTTCGATATATTTTCATATAGAAAGCATAAAGGAATTAAAAAGTAATTTACTTTCAAATAGACATATTGAAATGATATATGCGACCTTAGCTTCCTGGGGAATGCACAGATTGGGCCCTCCAGATGAAACCAAAACAAAACTTACTGATTTTACAGAATTTAATAATTCTATTTTAGCATTTCGGGAAGTTTTTAATTGTCTTCAATCTCTTGATTTAAGAACAATATCAGATGATGACTTAGAACATGTTTTATGTAAAGAACTCAAAAATATTTTCTACGGTCTTAAAGTATCAATTTCAGATTCTTTTTTAGTTGCAAACTCAAAAACTATGCATCATATTCTGCCAAATTTAATTCCACCAATTGATAGACAATATACAGTCCGATTTTTTTATTATATGAAATCTGAGTTTTACAATAGAAATCATAAATTCAAAGGTATCCCATTCCTTTCATCTATTGATGACCAATACCTATACTTTTGTAAAATATTAAAAAATTATAAAAAAATTATTGCTAATAATTTTTTCACTAATATTCCCATTGAAGTTAATTCTTTTAATACATCCATACTAAAAGTTCTTGATAATCTAATAATGGCTTTTATTAAATACCCAAGTATGGTGAATGGCACGACCTAACAAGCACTTCAAACCAAAAACACTTACACATTTAGTATTTTTACATTTCTAAAACTTGTTTTGTTGTTGCAGTATTGTTAATTAACATTGCACCTAAAAATAAAATTGTTAATATAAATTTTCACGAAGATATCACCCCATGAAAGAAAAATTCATTCCCGCATTTGATTTCAACTTTTTGACAAAATCTTTCGATTTATTTATTTCAATCGTAATTCCCGAAAAAAGAATCAAAGGTGAATTGATTGACTTAATGGATATTAAAGAAGAAGACAAAATACTGGATTTCGGATGCGGGACGGGCACATTGCTTATTTTGGGGAAAAAGAATGATGAAGATGTATTGGAATCTATCTAAATGGCATCTTTTCGGGTGATTTATTTTTATTCCAA
>PLNZ01000083.1:0-2347 GCA_003142915.1 Ignavibacteriales bacterium
TTGTATAACTTTAGTTGTTTATTTAATAAAAATAAATCAATCAGATGCATATTATGAAAAATACTGTAATTTTTATTTCGATATTTTTGTTGCTTATTAGCTTATGTGTGAAGTCATTTAGCCAGTCTATGTTATTCCCTGTAAAAATTAACGGAAAATATGGATATATTGATTCTACCGGCAAAATTGTAATAGCGCCGAAATTTGATGCGGCAGCTAATTTTGTAAACGGTTATGCAATTATAAAGCTGTCCCAAANNTTGAGTTTTCTCACTTCTGATAGTGTTGGCTTTATAGATTTGAATGGCAATCTTAAAATAGTTCCGGGGTTTAACGAACTTAGCCCATTTTGTAATGGATTGGCAGTTGCAAAAAAATCTGGCTTCCTTTTCCTTTCAGACAGTTTTGATTTCATTGATACCGCTTTGAATATAATAATTAAATCACAATATGCGGAAGTAGGAAATTTCTCTGACGGATTAGCCCGCGTTAAAACAGAGGAATTCCGTCTGTTTGAAAGTTCTATTGAAAAATATGGGTTTATCGATCGTAAAGGAAAAGTTGTTATTCCTTTACAATATGAAAGTGCAGGCGAATTTGCTGAAGGTAGAGTAAATGTAACGCTTAATGGTAAAAGGGGGTTTGTTAGTACCGAGGGGAAAATGGTTATAGCGCCGAAGTATAACAGGGTAGGCTATTTTTCAATGGGAGTTGCTCCGGTTCTGCTTGATAGCTTGTGGGGTTATATTGATAAAGACGGAAATATTAAATTACCCTTTATTTATCAGGATGCCCGTGTATTTAGTAGCGGTTTAGCGCTTGTTAAACAAGACGGGAAATGGGGATATATTGATCTTTCAGGTAATGTTGTCATCTCATGCAAGTATGATGAAATCTCAAGCTTTTCAGATGGGCTTGCTGCAGTAAAATTGACTGATAAATGGGGTTATATTGATACCGCGGGAAACGTGGTTATTCAGCCTAAATTTGATTACGCTTACTCATTCAATCACAACAGCGCATATGTAAGGGTAAATGATAGATTCGGGTATATAAACCGAAAAGGGGAATATATCTGGAATCCGGGTAAATAAATTATATCATTAAAAATTTTCTTCACGATATATGTTGTTCACGAAGCGGGTGCTTCGTTTTACAAACTATTTCAAAGATATTATCTTTTAGACTGTTTTTTATAGACTTGAATAAAGAAATATGTACATTTAGATTTAACCTTCACAAAATAATTTCATAGTTTGAGATCAAATTCTTATTTCTTTTTTTGGATTACGGCATTACTCATTCTGCAGTCTTCACTTACTGCCCAGCAAAAATATTATACTGGCATTGTTACGGATACTATTCATGTAAATTTTCAAAATTTATATAAGCTTTCCCATCCTGCCATAATTCCTTATACCGAGACAATCAAAATAAACGGTAAGCTGCTCAACAAAAATAATTTTATTGTTTATTATTCAACAGCTTCTTTTAAATTATCCGATTCACTTCATTATTCAATATTTGATACGATAACGGTAACTTATCTTGCCGTCAGGCTTTCGATTAAAAAAGAATATGAAAACCGGAGCATTGTATATAAGTTGGAGGGAAAGTCCGGAGACACATTAAGGATTGCTAAGAATGAAAGCAATCCGTTATCGTCGGAATCAATATTCGGCAGCAATATAGAAAAAAGCGGAACTCTCGTAAGAGGGTTTACAGTTGGAACCACTCAGGACTTAACGCTCACAAGCGGCTTGCGTTTGCAATTATCAGGCAAACTTTCTAATGACATTGAGGTTGTTGCCTCAATTACAGATGATAATACTCCTATTCAGCCGGAGGGGAATACTGCTACACTTGATGAACTGGATAAAGTCTTTATTCAGGTGAAGCACCCGAATGTTACAGCTACATTCGGAGATTATAACCTCCAGGAGAATTCAGGCGAGTTTGGTGTGATAAATAGAAAATTAGAAGGACTCCTGGCTGAATTTAATTACGATGGGCAAAAGGGGTATATAGCTATAGCTACCGCCAAAGGAAAGTTTACAACAAGTCAATTTACCGGGTCGGACGGCGTTCAGGGACCTTACCAATTATACGGCGCTAACGGCGAAAATAGTATTATTGTAATATCGGGAACGGAAAATGTTTATGTAGACGGTATCCAGGTAAAAAGAGGTGAAAGAAATGATTATACAGTTGACTATGCCAATGCACAGATTACATTTACTACCAATAAACTGATCACGTCCGCAAGCAGAATTAATGTTGATTTCCAGTATACCGACATGCAGTATACAAGGAATTTTTTTGGCGCAGGTATCCAATCTGAATTAAT
>PLNZ01000083.1:2353-6558 GCA_003142915.1 Ignavibacteriales bacterium
GATTCGCTCGGAGTAATCCAGGGAACTTATCAAGCGATCGATACAATAATTAATAATAAGAGTTATACTTATTATCTTTATAATCCCGGTAGCACTAATGCAATTTATAATGTTACGTTCAGCAATGTTGGACAGGGAAGCGGAGATTATATCAATCTAAGTATCGGCGACTACCAGTTTGTCGGTATAAATCAGGGAAGTTATGCCCCGATCATTTTTCTGCCTATGCCGGAATCCAAACAACTTGCTGATTTTTCACTTAATTATAAGCTTGATAAGGGAATGACTCTCCAACTTGAAATTGCCGGTAGTGATTGGAATCAGAATACCTTTTCCAATATTAATCAAAATGATGACTATGGGTATGCAAGAAATTTATTTTTTAAAATGGACCCGAGAAAAATTGAAATTGGTAACATTAACCTTGGACAGATAGGTTTCTCATATAAGGATCGCTATATTGAAAGTACATTCACATCCCTTGACAGGATAGATTCAATAGAATATGACCGTGATTATAATATATCGGATAGTGCAGCTGCCGAAAACGAAGAGCTACGCGAATTTAACCTTACCTTAATTCCCATAAGCGAATTGAATATTAATTCTTCGTATTCTTCAGTACAACGCGGTGGAGATTTTAGTTCAGACCGGTTTAATAATACAGTTAACTATTCCGGTAAAAATTATTCATTGAATTATAATCTTGATTATGTTTCCTCGGACGATTCAAGTTATCAAAGCAGTTGGATAAGACAAAAAGGATCAGGCAATTATTCTTTCGGCATATTTAAAACGGGATTTGATTTTCTTGCGGAAGATAAACTCGATAAGCAGAGCGGCACCGATACCCTTCTTTCTACAAGTTTAAAATATTATGAGATCGATCCATACATCAACCTGATGAATTTTTACGGATTTAAAATTACTGCCAAATATATACTGCGGGATGATTTTCTGCCTTTAAGCGGTATCATGATGAAGCTGTCAACATCTACAGGTGAAGATTTTGAACTGGCATATAATGGAATAAAACAGGTAAATTCAACTTTAAATATAACCGTAGTTAATAAAGACTATGAAGAAGCATTTAAAAATGAAGGCTACCTGAACAGTCAGACTATTCTTGTCAACTCTCAAACCCGGTTTAATTTTTGGAGTCCGATTTCCGGTGATTTTTACTATCAGGTTTCAACTCAAAAATCGGCAAAGCTGCAGCAGGTATTTGTAAAAGTTGCCGAGGGTACGGGAAATTATATTTATCTTGGCGATTTAAATCATGATGGTCTTCTGGATGCTAATGATTTTCAGCAAACTCTTTATGACGGCGATTATGTAATGGTTACCGTACCTACAACTCAACTTTATCCCGTTATTGACCTTAAAACAAGTACACATTGGAGGCTGAACTACCGGGATATGGCTGACAAAAATTCTTTATTGGGGAAAATATTAAAACCGTTTACATCCGAGTTGCAATGGCGGATTGAAGAAAATTCACAGGAACCGGACTATGCCAAAATATACTTATTAGATTTCTCTTATTTTCAGAATCCCGCCGAGACAATTAATGGCACAAATTATTTTCAGCATGACCTGTTCCTTTTTGAAAATGATCCGGTATTTTCAGCCCGCATCCGGTATAACCAGACAAAGAGTTTAAATCAGTATAGCAGTGGACTTGAAAGTGCATACAACAGGGAAAGAAGTATACGCCTAAACTTTAAATTGATTAAAGAAATCAGCAACCAGACCGATATTGTAAATGAAACCGATAATTTAGGAGCGCCCGTTACATCAATAGACAAAAGAGAAATAACCGGTAACAGTATTACATCGAATTTTTCTTACTACCCGGAACAGGAAATTGAGTTTGGTTTTAAATTAAGTACAGGGCAGAAGCAAAATGACCTGCCTGCCATTCCCACCATAATTAATTTGAATTCTCAAACGTTGAGTTTTACTTATTCTTTTGCTGGGATAGGAAGATTAAAGGTAGAATTTGAGAGAGATGAGCTTGATCTTAATAACACAGATAACTATATCCCTTTTCAAATGACGGAAAGCAATTTAATAGGTAAAAATTTTTACTGGCGGCTTAATTTTGATTACAAACTCTCCTCTAATTTACAGTCAACTGTAAGTTATACCGGCAGGCTGCAGGCAGCTTCTCAGGCAGTGCATACGGCAAAGGCTGAAATTAGAGCGTATTTTTAAGTTCAAAGGACAAAGTAAAAAGTTCAAAGATTATATCTCATTACTTCCGGTTTTTGCTGTCTTAGTCGATTCAAAATCCAAATCTATTTCCCCTGCGAACTTTAACTGTAAAAAATCTCATTATTTATTATGGTTTAAGAAGCGATTTATATATTTTTAAAAACGGATTTTCTATAATATATCAGGAGTAAAATTTGAGCTTATTAGTTGTGGGTTCACTCGGTCTGGACAACGTTGCAACGCCATTTGATAAGGTTGAAAATGCTTTAGGAGGTTCGGCAACATATATCTCTCTTGCTGCAAGCTATTTTAGCGGACCGCTTTATCTGGTAGGTGTTGTGGGTGAAGACTTTCCTCAAAAATATATCACACTTTTAGAAAATCATAATATCGATCTTGAAGGTTTGCAGGTTGTTAAGGGCGGCAAAACCTTTCGCTGGGTAGGTAAATACCATTATGACCTGAACGTTCGCGATACGCTTTTGACGGAACTTAATGTGTTTGAAAAATTTGACCCAATTGTTCCTGATAAATTTAAAAAAGCTAAGTTTATATGTCTCGGCAATATTGATCCTGCTTTGCAGCTAAAAGTTTTAGATCAGATGGTGGACCCGCAGTTTGTTGTCGGTGATACTATGAACTATTGGATCGAAGGCAGGAAAGATACGCTTATGGAACTACTTAAGCGTGTTAATGTTTTGATAATTAATGATTCCGAAGCGCGTCTGCTGGCAAAAGAGCCTAACTTGATTAAAGCATGGAAAATTATCCGGTCGATGGGACCTGAAATATTGATAATTAAAAAAGGCGAGCACGGAGCTCTTCTTTTTACAGACGATATTGTGTTTTCCGCCCCCGCTTATCCTATGGAAATGATTTATGATCCTACGGGAGCCGGCGATACTTTTGCAGGCGGATTCATTGGCTACCTGCATAAAACACAGGATTTAAGCGCTGAAAATATGAAACGCGCTGTAATTTACGGAAGCGCTATGGCTTCATTTTGCGTTGAAAAATTTAGTACACAAGGATTAGAGAATCTACAATATTTCAGAGTCCATGACAGGTACAGGGAATTTCGGAATCTCTCCAGGTTCGATGAAAAAGAATAATAGGTTTGAAGCAAAAGACTGGTAGTTTAAAATGAACGGCGAGTATTTCTCAATTAAGTTTCAGGATGATAAAGTCATTTTTCTGGATCAGACTAAACTTCCGTTTGAGGAAATATATGTTGAGACGGATGACGTTAGCAGGATAGCCGAAGCAATTGAAAGATTGGAAATACGCGGAGCGCCTTTAATTGGGATAACAGCCGCTTATGCATTAGCGCTTTCACAAAAGAATATTAATCCTCAGGATATCCGGGTAAAATTTGATGAGGCTTACCAAAGGATAAAAAGAACCCGCCCAACCGGAGTTAATTTATTCAATGCTTTAGACCTCGTGAGAAAGACCTATGAAGAGAATAAAACTTCAATAGATATTTATCAAATTCTCCTTTCGGAAGCAAAAAAAATACACCGGGAAGATATTGATAAATGCAGAAAGATAGGCCAGAACGGCTCATTGATTTTTAAGAAAAAGTCGACTGTCTTAACCCACTGCAATACTGGTAAACTTGCCACAGGCGGCGATGGAACTGCTTTTAGCGTAATTAAAAACGGGTTTGAAAAAGGCTTGGTTGAATTTGTTTATGCGGATGAAACAAGACCTTTACTTCAAGGCTCCCGGCTCACTGCATTTGAATTGGAAAGAAACGGAATCCCTTTTGCCGTTCAAACCGATTCCATGGCGGCTGTTCTTATGCAGCAGTGTAAAATTGACTTTGTTATTACAGGGGCAGACCGCATTGCCCTTAACGGAGATTCCGCTAATAAAGTTGGTACATATAATTTAGCTGTACTCTGCAATTATCATAATATCCCGTTCTATATTGCCGCTCCAACTACTACAATTGACAGGAAAATTGCTGCCGGAGAGGAAATAGA
>PLNZ01000269.1 GCA_003142915.1 Ignavibacteriales bacterium
GGGGAATAATCTGGTCGCCGACAGATTTAATCGCAGGCGAAACATTGGAATTAGAAACAGCCTGAATTTCATTTTGTTTCCTCCAAATAATTATTTCCTTATCTGAAGAATATACAACAAATGATTTTTTCTCATCGCTGAAGAACGACACAGGAATACCATCTACCTTAGCTTTTTCAATTTCGAACGGTAAATTTAATTTCAACTTTACATTTCTACTATGATTTGAATTAAGGAAATCAATCCTTACAGCTATAATCAACCCGGAAGGGATAACATCTATTGATATTTCCCCTCCGGGTACAGGTGTATTTCTGATTGAAAAAGGTTTTGATTGTTCAAACCAGAATAAAGGAATGCCGGTAAATACACCAAAGGACCTGACCATTCGAATCCCACTCTCCCTGTTGAGAACGGAAATATCCTTTCCTATTCTGAAAGTTCTTAAACGAATTTATCACAGGCAAAGTTAATTCCGAATAACCAAGCTTGTCCAGTGCGTTCAGCATAAATACGGCATCTCTAATCCAAAATTGGTGATATGTAAACGGGCCCGGAGTAATTGAATCATTATCAAGCAGCATTAAAAGAGTGGCAGCGGAAAAATTAAATAAAGAATTAATTTTATCATCAGGTGTATCAATCTTAACACACTTCTGCAATAAATCATCCCAATATGATTCGGTTTCAGAGCTTGAATGAAATTCAAATGGAATCTTAGTTGAATTCAGATTGTAAGTACATAGTACACTGTTTTCTCTTTCAGAGCATTTAAAAACCGCCACTGCGCTTGCCATTCCATATTCACAACTTGATGCAAATTTGGATTTTTCTTTTGCCAAAGCATGGTATGAATCCGATTCCTCAAATGTTGCGCAATAAACAAAAGAAGGCTTTTTATTAAATACGACATAATCTTTATTATTGATTAAGAATGAATTGGCAGGAGAATCAAAAACGATGTTGTTTATTATACTAACACCCTCCGGATTGAAAGGTCTAATTGAAAATATAATAGCTGCACCATTATCAATTTCCGTATTGATCTCAGTTTTTATATAAAGATTTTTTTTTAATGTATATACATGGGAAACCAATGAATTGTTTCCCACCCTGGTTTTTGTCTCGACTATGGGTAAATTATTTATTAATGTCTGAGTAGTATAATTATTTTTTGAAGGAAGAATAATATCATTATTTATTTGCATCCACGTATCAATTGACCAACCATCTTTAAATGGAGTTACCAATCCTCTCGGATCCACAATGGGTTCAGTGTCACATTCCGGATTACCTACCGCAGTCCAATTTCTTTCAGTCACATTCATTGATAGGCTGAGATGTGATCTTGGAATAAATGAAAGTGATTGATGATTATATTGTTTTTCAGCCCAATATGGGAATATCCAATTAAGCCTGCTTTGTAAAACAGTGTAATTTAAGAGTCCTCTCGACAATTGAATTGTATTAAGAGGTAGAAGCTCTGAAGGAAGTGTCTTTTTATTTATCCCGCTTATTTCATTAGCCAGCTCGAACATCTTAAGTGCGTCACAGGGTAAATGTAGAAACGAGATTAACTTGTATAGGATTTTTTTTAGCACTGCCTAATAAATCAATTATCTATAAATATTAAGGAATAAAGAAGATACTTGTATATAATAAACCAAATGAAGTGTTTAAAAATCATATATCAATGGCGGGTAAGCAAGCTGTTTTATAAAAATAACATAGAATTAACAATGAGTTAACAATATAATAACATGTAAAAATTAAGTTTCGGACGTTCAAATAAAGAGGCAAGGATGAAAACGGCATTCTTTTTTATAGTAGGCGTGCTCTTACTCATTTTGCAATATCTTTTAGGCGGTAAAAAAGTCAGACACGTATAACGGTAAAAATTATTTTCATATTTCCGGGAAAATGATGCAGGATAAAATAAAAATAGCATACTTTGCAGGCTCAATGAAGCCTGGACAGGATGGAGTTACAAGGGTACTCTATAAAATAATAGAGTACCTTAATAAAAACGGAATTGAGAACATCTTTTTTTCACCGGTTATCCCCTTAGAATTCGAACAGCCGACAAGAATGTTTGAAGTACCGTCATTTACAATACCGTTATATAAGGAATATAAGTTTGCTGTTCCTGGAATTAAATATTTTGAAGAAAGTTTAAAAAACTTTGCGCCTGATATACTGCATATAAATTCTCCATGTTCACTGGGTTATGCCGCCGTTAAGTACGGTCAGAAAAATAATCTCCCTGTTGTAGCAACATATCACACTCATTTCCCAAGTTATGCAAAATATTATAAAGTTAAAGCTCTTGAAAATTGGGGATGGAATTATTTAAGGTCACTATATAACAAATGTGAAGCAGTTTATGTTCCTTCGCTACCGATAATGAAGGAATTATCCATGCAGGGTTTGGGAACAATTCAATTTCTGCCTCACGGGGTCGATACGGAAGTATTTAACCCTTCTTTCAAATCCCTTGAATGGAAGGAGTCTATCGGCTGCAAAAATAAAAAGATAATTCTTTATTCCGGAAGATTAGTCTGGGAAAAGGATTTGAAAGTTTTTGCCGATACATACGGTATAATTACGGCTAAAAGGAATGATGCAGTTTTTGTTCTTGTTGGTGATGGTCCAATCCGGCTTGAGTTGCAGGAAATGATGCCCAATGCTGTATTTTTAGGCTATCAATCCGGCAATAGCCTATCAACTGTATATTCATCCAGCGATATTTTTGCTTTCCCTTCCACAACAGAAACATTTGGCAATGTAACAGTAGAAGCGATGGCTTCAGGCATACCGCCGGTTTGCGTACGCGCAGGAGGCGCTTATGGAATAATAAATGAAGGAGTAACCGGTTTAATAGCTGAACCTCATAATGCGGAAAGTTTCGCCGGAAAAATTTTATATTTTTTAGACAACGAAGTAAAACGCCATGATATCGGTTTGAATGCCTTAAAATATTCACATGCTCAATCATGGGACACCATTATTTCCCGGTTGTTGCAAAGTTATACCGGAATAATTGATAACTACAAAAAAACATTACTATACAAAACTATAAAAGCAGCATAATCTGAAGGAACGGCTATGAAAGTTGGCGATATAGTAAAATATCATTTCCCTTTACCTGAAGATGAGAATAAAAAGTTTATTTTAGCTATAATATCCTTTGTAAGTGATTCTAAATTGGTTTTAGATTGTGAAGACGGTATGTGCTTGATGATTTCTTTCAGAAATTTTGACCGTATTGAGATAATGCGTTCTATCATCGCTAAAGAGAAAAATTTGGTCGCTTGAATAAGGGTAAGATATAATTGAATAAAAGGATATTAATTCTCTGCACAGGCAACTCGTGCAGAAGTCAGATGGCTGAAGGTTTTCTCAAATCATTTGATCCTAATTTAATAGTTTATTCTGCAGGGACGACTCCTGCGCAACAGGTTCATCCATTAGCAGTTAAAGTAATGGCGGAAGTTTACATTGATCTTTCCAAATACTACACAAAAAATGTAAATCAGTTTATACATAAATCATTTGATTATGTAATTACAGTATGCGACAATGCTAAGGACGAGTGCCCTGTATTTTTAGGAAATGTCAGGAATAGGTTTCATATAGGCTTTGAAGATCCTGCAAGCGCTGTGGGAACGGAAAAAGAAATTCAAGCTGTTTTCAGAAAAACAAGGGATAAGATTCAAAAAGAGATCCATAAGTTTTATAAAACTAAAATTAAAAATAAAGAAGAATCTATTGCTTAAAATTCCGTAAGTGTTTTTCCACAATCTATACTTTGACCTATACCCCATATATTGGTTCCCTACTTACATAAATTTATAATGTTTAAAGTTTTGTTATATAAAATTTGTAATTATTATATTGCACCAAAAACAATCGAAAGGTTTATTATTACTTGAAAGCAATCAACAAACATATTATTCTTGGTGCAGGCGGCGCTATTGGAGTATCTTTAGCAAAAGAACTGCTTACTAACAACGAAAAAGTAAAGTTAGTGTCACGGAAATTACATAACACTAATAATGCTGAGTCAGCAATAGCCGATTTAATTAATATTGGACAGGTAAAGAATGTTGTTGAAGAAAATTCTCTTGTGTACCTGTTAGCCGGTCTCCCCTATGATCTTAAGATTTGGCAGGAACGCTGGCCTAAAATAATGGAAAACACTGTTGAAGTATGCAAAATTAAAAATGCAAAGCTTATTTTCTTTGATAATGTTTATATGTACGGAAGAGTAAACGGGAAAATGGACGAAAATACTCCAATGAATCCGTGCAGTAAAAAGGGTGAAGTAAGAGCCAAAATTGCTGAATATTTAATTTCGGAAATAAAACAAAAAAATATTTCTGCATTAATTGCACGCTCTGCAGATTTCTATGGACCTTATGCAGCAAATTCAAGCATATCAAATATTATGGTATTTACGAACCTGGCAAAAGGGAAGAAAGCACAATGGCTTGTGAATTCAAATGTGAAACATTCGTTTACTTATACCTTAGATTGCGGCAAGTCTTTATATTTACTTTCAAGAGATGAGAGTGCCTTTAATAAAATATGGCATCTTCCCACAGCAAAACCTGCTCTAACCGGGAAACAATTTATTGAATTAGCAGCTAAATATTTTGACGCAAATCCGGTATATACAATATTATCAAAATGGATGGTAAAAGCTGGTGGGCTTTTTAATAAACCAATTAGAGAGATATATGAAATGCTTTACCAGAATGAATATGATTACGAATTTGACTCGTCAAAGTTTGAAAGTCATTTCAATTTTAAGCCTACCTCCTATGAAGCCGGGATCGAAAAGACAATACAACTTGCTCAAGAATCCCTGCAGGGTTAATCACTTTACTTCTTAGTTTAATGTGTTTTCATCCAAAATGAAGCCTATTTATGCTTTTTTAGACTGAATCGGCAACAATTATCCTTCCTCTTTCAATTAGCAAATTTGTTAATAATTTAGTAACAATTAATTAAAGTACACTTAACCTTTATTCTTTATATTGTAGTAAAAAAAAAGGGAAAAGGGTAGAACGATTTTATGAACTTTAATATTGGTATCAATGCCGTGGATATAGCCCAAACTGCCANNAACTTTAATATTGGTATCAATGCTGTTTTAAGCGACCTTGATTTGTATACTGCCTCAATTAAAACAACTGATTTTTTGATGGAAGTATTTAAAATTTTTGAAAAAGACAAGGGTATTTCCGGCATTATTGTTTATAATGGAAATTCTTTCTTTAGGATGCTTTCACGAACAAGGTTTCATGAATCAATGAGCAAAAAGTTCATGTTTGAGCTTTTTTCAAAGAGAACCGTATATTCTTTTTTTGACGAGAAACATGTTGAACCGTTTCTTTTTTTATCTTGTAACATATCCGTATTGACCGCCGCTAATGAAGCTTTAAAACGGGAAGAGCATTACAGGCATGATCCGATTATTGTTGAATTGGAAAATGGTGATTTAAAGCTGCTTGATTTTCATAACTTACTCCTCGCACAAACTCAGGTACATATGCTCACTCTTAAATCATTGACTGATGCTAATGAATTTAAAAAAGAGGTGCTTGGAATCGCTGCCCATGACCTACGTAATCCCATAAATTCCATACTTGGTTTTTCACAACTTATTATTAATGAAGAGGTTAATAACGATGAAATTACGTCTTACATAGAGTATATACATAATAGTGCAAGCCAGATGAATGAATTATTAAGCGACCTACTGGTTTCAGCAGCGAATGATGCAACCGATATTGATATTGCAAGAACAGTCTTTGATGTGA
Organism: Ignavibacteriales bacterium; assembly: GCA_003142915.1. GTDB lineage: Bacteria > Bacteroidota > Ignavibacteria > Ignavibacteriales > Ignavibacteriaceae > FEN-1297. The sequence goes on from PLNZ01000269.1 coordinate 5,826, forward strand.
CGTCATTAGTAAAG
>PLNZ01000149.1 GCA_003142915.1 Ignavibacteriales bacterium
TCATTTGCGTAACTTCAGTTAATAAATCAAATTTGGGTGTAGTTCCGGATGAACGAAATACCCGCCTTGTCGGGCAAGCCTGTCTACCACAGGCAGATTTATGACAATAATGCACAAAGAAGAAATAAAATCACACATAGTGTCACAGCCAAATAGCGACACAGCCGAATGGATGGCAAATAGACGCTCTTGGATGAAATTTCAGATAAATAAAACTTAAAGTTTTTTTTCACTATTTTTCCATATATAATTTTACTTTTAAAAGGAAAACAATGCAGATTCAATTTATCGGCGCCGACAGAACAGTTACAGGCTCTATGCACCGCCTTATTATCGACGGGAAAAATTATTTGTTAGACTGCGGGATGTACCAGGGTAAACGTAAGGAAGCTTTTGAAATAAACAGGACTTTTGATCTTTTCGATCCCAAAATTATCGATGCATTAATACTTTCCCATGCACATGTTGACCACTGCGGAAATATACCAACGCTGGTTAAGAACGGCTTTAGCGGGCCTATCTACTGCACTCCCGCTACAAGTGATTTAGCCGAAGTAATGCTGAAGGACAGCGCGCATATACAGGAAAGGGATGTTGAGTTTGTAAATAAGAAAAGGATAAAGCAGGGCAAAAATCCTTTTGAACCTTTATATATAACTGAAGATGCGGAAAAAGTTTTTCCCTTATTAACTCCCATAAAATATCATAATGAATTTAAGCTTGATTCTAATGTTACGGCACAATTTTTTGATGCGGGGCATATTCTTGGCTCGGCTATAACGTTTCTTACAATACAAGACAACGGCAGGACAATAAAGCTTGGCTATACCGGCGATTTAGGCAGGCCGAATCTGCCTATACTTAAAGACCCTGAAAAAATTCCCGATGTGGATTATTTTATCTGCGAAAGCACATACGGCGGACGATTACACGATAACATTGAAGAAACAGAATCTAAACTTACAGAAGTAATTAACAAAGCCGTAAGCAGAAAGGGTAAAATAATTATCCCTGCATTCAGCCTTGAAAGAACGCAGGAATTGGTTTATGCCTTTCACAAAATATTTGAGAAGAATTTGGCGCCGGGGATACCTATTTATGTGGACAGCCCTCTTTCTACAAGCGCTACCGAAGTCTTTAGAAAACACCCTGAATGCTTTGATGAAGAGACTATTGATTTCATGAAGAAATTTAATGATCCATTCGGCTTTGACCGGCTTAAATATATAACATCCGCCGAAGATTCAAAAAAATTAAATTATGTTGAAGGGCCAATGGTTATTATGTCCGCATCGGGTATGGCAGAAGCGGGAAGGATTCTGCATCACCTTGCAAACAACATTGAAAACAGTAAAAATATAATACTTATGGTAGGTTACTGCGCTGAAAACACTCTCGGCAAAAAATTAATTATGAAAGAACCGGTTGTAAAAATATACGGCGAAGAATATAATCTTAAAGCTGAGGTAATCGTAATAAACTCATTAAGCGCACATGCAGATTCAAATGAATTAACAAATTATTGCGCTGAATTTGACCGGGGAGAAATGCAAAATATATTCATTGTTCACGGAGATTTTGATCAGCAGGAAAAATTTGCGGATAGACTTAAAGCAATCGGCTTTAATAAAGTTACTATTCCCTCACACGGAGATATTTTTGAGATTTAATCCGGCAATGTTTTCCTGCTTTATTAATTGTCTATAAAACAGTAGATTACATTGTTGATAGATAATCTCACGTTCGCGGGGTTGTCAAAGTTTAGTATTAGAAGTAAAAGCATTTGCCGCTAAGGCGCTAAGATCAAAAGGACATACCTTAGAGGAATTAACAGATTGTTCATTTATCTTTTAATATTTTATCATTTCCAAAATCGAGATAGAAGCTGAAGGAATTATTCTTTTGAATAAAGCGGTTACAACACTATTTCTCTCTATTATTTTTATCCCTTTTTCATTCTCTCAGAGTCAGCTTGACAGCTTAGATATTATTAAGAATCCTTCCCTGGCAAACTATTTCTATAATGGCTTCGACAAAGAATTAAATACCTTTAACCTGCATTCTATGCTGTTGATGAATATTCAGTCGGGCAAACTGAATTTTAATATAAATGAAAATTACAGCTCTACATATATCCGCACATCGGATGCCAGCACACGTGATGAGCATATCTTTTCCGCAGCCGGGGATTATGATGTGAGTTCTTATTATAATATCGGGCTTAGAGTTGATAATGATATATATTCCGACAGCAGGCAAATTGATGTTAACCAGGCATCGATGTCAAGCCTGGTTTTGTTTTCACAAATAAATCCTTTAGACAGAGTTTCAATAGCGCCTTTTGGAGGTTACGAAAATAACAGGCAAATAGGGCAAAGCGATTACGGCGCTGTTTACGGTGCTGAAGGCTTGCTAAATAACTACACTGCTTCAGATTTTATTTTACTATCGCAATTCAAATTTAAAAATGAAGATATTTCCCCGAGGAAAAATGCTCTTAGGTACTTCAATTTTGCTGCGGTTGATACTATTGGCGGTGACTTCAGAAACAAAATAAATTTTCAGTATTCTCAAGACAGAATGGATTTTTATTACAAAGCAGACTCGGTAACTGCGGCTCAATTTAATATTACAAATAACATTCAAAGCAGGACAGAGACCATTAATGTATTAGAAGACAGCTTATATTATAACAAGTTTTTAGATTTATTTTCTCTTGATTTAGCCGGAAGATATACATGGCGGACGGTAGACTACGATACCCGCTACCGTTCTTTAACAGACCAGTCTATTTCCAGTTTTGATACAAAGATAGATCAATCCAAACTGGAATTTGAAGGAACAACCTCATATAATGTGGGAGATTTTTCTGGCGCTCTAAGATTTACATACTCGGATATCGACGAAACTCATTTAACAAAAAATTTTGCAGGCTCAATATTAAGCTTTTATAATCAACGCTCGGATATTGAAAGTATGAACAATAATATAGCCCAGCGCATCACCCTTTCCTTTACCGGAAGCTTGAAATTATCCCCTTCGGATATACTTAATTTTAGTCTATATCAGAACAAACTACAGTATGATACTCCGAGTCTTGATAATTATGACGACAGGGATGAACTGTTTTCAATCATAAGAATAAATTATATAAAGGAATTAAATCCATTTTTTGATATTTTTATAAATGCAGAAGGCACAATACATCATATAGTTTACATCTATGCAGAAGAAAGCGCAAATAATAATATTAACAGGATTCTAAGTTTAGCAACCGGCGGTACTTATTCAGGCGCAAATTTTTCCTCGACCAATAGTTTTGAAGTATCGGCAAATTATACTGTTTACGATTTTGAAGATTTAGTTCCAAATGAGCAAAGTTATTCCTTCAGGCAATTTACAGCTATGGATTCAACAAGGATAAAATTGAACAACCGGGTTAACTTTGTTCACTATGGATACGTTAAATTATCCGAACAAGGCGACTTGACCTGGGCTTCATTTTCGACCATTCCCACAAGATTTTTAGAGGAGATTTATTCCATTCCGAAATTAGTCTTGTATTACGACCACAGTTCTGTTTCACTGGGTTTAAGAATATATTCACTTAATACTTACAATTACCAGGGATTGGTAAAGATTTTGGATTCTAAATATCTTAGTGTTGCACCATTAACTGAATTTTCTTTTATTTTGGGCAGGTCATTAAATATAAATCTGATCGGATGGTATGAATTTGTAAATGAAAGCAATCAGGCAAATATACAGCAGGCTAATATGTCTTTGAATGTAAAGTGGAACTTTTGATTATTATCATTTTTTACTGCTTAGCAAAATCTGCAGGATATGCCTGTTATAAAGAATTGAAAAATTAAAAATTTTTATTATTTTCACAATTAAAATTTAGGATCATTTTGGCAGAAACTAATTTTCACCTTGAGATTGAGAGCGATCCGAATAATTTAATTACGGTTGAAGAGTTTGTAAATTACTTTGCAATAGAACTCGGAATAAAGCCGGAAAAGATCCCGGGCTTACTTCTCTCTGTAACGGAAGCTACAACAAATGCAATAATTCATGCAAATAAAAAAATCAAGGATAAAATGGTAAAGATTAACGTACATGTGGAAAATAAGAAACTGTTAATCTGCATAAAGGACGAAGGCGCCGGTTTTGATCCGCAAAACATTCCGGATCCCACAGAGCCGGAAAATCTTCTTAAGGACTCCGGCCGGGGATTATACCTGATGAAGATATATATGGATGAAGTTAAATTTAATGTTACTCCCGAAGGAATGGAAACAATACTGGTGTTAAATTTATCGTAATTGGCTGATATAATCCGTCCGGTTATTTTCTTACCTAATTTAAATAAATCCACATTTTTTAATTGTTTGAGGACAAAGGACAAACAGCAAAAAAAATATTTTGACACAAAAAATCCCAAAGGGATCACCATGTGACAAAAACTTATATGACAATACTATAGTGTGTTTTACGACTCATTCTTTCTATTTAAGGTATTTTTAAAAGCTTTCTTTTTGCAAATAGATAAAGTCATATTTAAATTTAAGTCAATTAGAAAAAAATTAAATAAGAACTTGCCTGATAGGGTTTAAATAATATTTTTAGGAGATAAAAGATGTCAAGAAAAAAAATTGCCATAATCGGCGGGGGGCAAATCGGCGGAGTATTAACCCAGCTTATTGCACAGAAGCAATTGGGTGATGTTGTTTTATTCGATATAGTTGAAGATTTACCTCAAGGAAAGACTCTGGATATAGCTGAAGCTGCACGTGTCGATGGTTATGATATTAAGATATCCGGAACAAACAGTTATAAAGATATAGCAGGCGCTGATCTGGTTATAATTACTGCAGGCTTACCGCGAAAACCCGGTATGAGCAGGGACGACCTTTTAGTTACGAATGCAAAGATAATGAAGTCGGTTGCAGAAGCGGTAAAAGAGAAAGCGCCTAACTCAATAGTAATTATAATTTCCAACCCGCTTGATGCTATGGTAACATTGTTTAAAAATGTCAGCGGTTTCCCAGCAAACAGGGTAATGGGTCAAGCCGGCGTTTTGGATTCGTCCCGTTTTGCAACTTTCATATCCTGGGAGCTTGGCGTATCGGTTAAAGATATTAATGCTCTTGTCCTCGGCGGGCATGGCGATACAATGGTTCCGGTTATCAGGTATGCTAACGTGAACGGCATTCCCGTTATGGAATTGCTTGAGAGAAAATACAACGATAAAGCAAAAGCTAAAGAAGTTATAAATGCAATGGTGGAAAGGACGAAAATGGCAGGCGGTGAAGTAGTAAAGCTTTTAAAGACAGGCTCAGCATTTTATTCCCCTGCTTCTTCAGCAATACAAATGGCGCAGTCAATTTTGTATGATGAAAAAAGGCTGCTTTCTACCTGCGCTTATTTAAACGGAGAATTTGGAGTTACCGGATACTACGTTGGTGTTCCTGCAATACTCGGAGCAAACGGCGTTGAAAAGGTCGTAGAGTTTTCCCTTAACGAAGAAGAACAAGCGCTCATGAATAATTCTGTGGATGCTATTAAAAAACTTGTTGAAGATATGCAGCGGCTTGGTTTGTAAGCCGAATATCATTGCGATCATTTATCTCCCGGCATAAATCCGCCTAGCGGCGGTCAGGTGCCCGGGCAATTTTAATTTTTTTTTGCGTAAGGTGAGTTATTCAGTAATTACGTTGATATATCTTCTATCACCCTTTTTGGTTTCAAATTTTACAGAGCCATCGGCTATTGCAAACAAAGTATCATCTCCGCCCTTTAGCACGTTTTCACCCGGATGAAATTTTGTTCCTCTTTGTCTTATAAGAATATTTCCCGCAAGTACTTTTTCACCGCCGAATTTTTTTACACCTAAACGCTGCGCATTGCTGTCTCTGCCGTTTCTTGATGAACCCTGACCTTTTTTATGAGCCATTTTAAAATCTCCTTTAAGCTATTGACTTATTAATTTTCAGCCAATATTAGTAATTTCAATTTTTGTTAATTGCTGCCTGTGACCGTTCTTTTTATCGTAGCCCGTTCTTCTTTTTTTCTTAAAGACAATAACTTTATCATCCTTAACATGTCCTAAAACCTTAGCTTTAACTTCAACACCTTCTATGAATGGATTTCCAACTTTAGTACCGTTTTCATCGGAGAGTAAAAGAACGTTTTTAAAAGTAACATCCTTTTCCGGTTCGTCGCTTAACTTAGGAACATAATACTGAACATTCTCGGATACTTTAAATTGTCGTCCTGCTATATCAACAACAGCAAACATTTTAACCTCATTTTCTAAAATTTAGACTTGAAAGTTAAGAAATATCGCTTTTCAAGTCAATTCTAATATAAAATTTTTTCAACTCTCGTAAAATACAATATCTGTCCAAATTAAAAGTAAATTGTGCAGAATACTAATAAAATTGATCGCGCAATAACTTGATAGATCAATCAGTTGTGCAGCACTCCCGACCGGCAGGCAGGTTTGAGTTAGTTGTAGAAATATTCTATTTTTTTAATCTGAATGAGAATTCAGACCCTTCTTTAAAGCGGCTTTTAGCTTCTATTTTTGAGCCATGCGCTTCAATAATATGCTTAACAATAGCCAGCCCCAGCCCCGTTCCGCCAACTGCTCTTGACCGGGCTTTATCAACCCTGTAAAATCTTTCAAAGATACGTTTCACATCCTCTTCAGGAATCCCGATTCCAGTATCCCGTATAATGATTCTCCCGAATTTAGGTTCTTCTTCTACTAAGACCTCTATTTTTCCTTTTTCCGTGTATTTAATAGCATTGTTAATGAGGTTTGCAATTACCTGCCGGAGCCTTTCTTTATCACCAAAAAGCATAAGATTTTCATTACAGGGATGATAAATAAGTTCCAGATTTTTTTCATTTACCGCAGGAATAAATTCATTCACTAAATTTTTCAGATACTCATTTATTTTAAAATACCTGAAACTCATTCTCATTTCGCCCGATTCAATCATCGAAATATCGATGAGATCATTAAGAAGATTGTTTAAACTCAGGGTATGCCGGTTTGCTTTTTCAAGAAAATTCTTATTAACATTTTCATCATTTATGGCGCCGTTAAGCAGAGTTTCGATATACCCCTGAATAGCAAAAATAGGAGTCCTTAATTCATGGGAAACATTAGCTAAGAACTCAGAGCGCATTTTTTGAAGCCGTTTTAAATATTCTATATCGCTTTTAGTCTTCTCGAACATTAATCTTATACCTTCCTGAAGACTCAACAGATTCCGGCTTAATTTAATTTCATCCGAATCTGAATAATAATTCTGCCTAATATTATTTATTATCAGCATTATTTCATCAAGTTCTTTATTCCTTTTTTTCCCAAGGTAATTAAGGAGGAATAAACTAAAGATTAGCAATAATATTACAAGCAGTAAATTAACTCCGGATTTCCCATTTAGAGTATATATTAATACAACAACAAAAAGATCAAAGAATAGAAATTCTACAAAAAAAACGCGGACAGAAATAAGATTTGATTTTACTTTATTCCACACTTTTAAATCTATACCCCACGCCTTTTACAGTTTCAATAAGATCGGAATATATATCAAGCTTTTCTCTGATTTTCCTAATGTGAACATCAACGGTCCTGTCAACGACATAAACATCGGTTCCCCAAACATCTTTCAAAAGCATATCCCGACTGAATACTTTACCGGGGTTATTTGCCAGAAAGTAAAGCAATTCAAATTCTTTGCGGGGAAAAATCTTTTCTTTTCCGTCCAGGTAAACAACATACTTAACTCTATCAATTACAAGCGGGCCCGCAGTAATTTTTAAAGGCGCTGATTTTCCGCCAGAAGCAGATTCAATTTTTCTTAAATTCAATTTAACTCTTGCAACAAGTTTTTTAGGTGAAATAGGTTTTTGGATATAGTCGCTTGCACCTATTTCAAGGCCAAGAATTTCATTAGCTTCACCGGCTTTAGCGGTTAAAAATATTATAGGTAATTTTTCAAAGCCGGGTGTTTCTTTAATTTTCTTAAAAACTTCATAACCATCCATTTTAGGCATCATTATATCCAAAATGATAAGATCGGGTTTTTGAGAAAGTTTTGACAAAGCTTCAATGCCGTCGTAGGCAGATATAACATCGAATCCCTCCTGTACAAGATTATATTGTAAAAATTCTACAATATCGGGTTCATCATCAACCAGTAAAATTTTTGTTTTCATAAGCTTACAATTTAATTTCTTTATTTTGTGCAGATGATTTATACATTGCTTCAATTACTTCCATCCGAGAAAGTGAATCATCTGCGGAAGAAAATACAGGGTTTAGTCCGTTAACTGCCCCGATGAAACTTTTCAGTTCATTCATATAAGATTTTCTAAAAAGATTTAATGCGCTTTCAGTTTGAAACGGTGTAAGATCAATAAACCGATCCTCTATTTTCTTATGTATATGAAAAGGATTTAAAGATGCTGCGCCTTTAGCGCCATAAACATCGAAATAAAAAAAATCTTTTTCAAGCGGCAGGGACCAGCTTGATTCGATGCTGATGCATGAAGAATCGGCGCATCTTAAAAAGCTAATTGAAGTATCTTCAACCGTTTTTGTATTTTGATAATAATTTTGAGTAGTAACGGAACTGACCGGCGGAAAATTTAACAGCCACAGCGCCATATCGAGTAATAAAATGTTTAAATCAATTATTACTCCTCCGCCCGATTCTTCTTTTTTAGTAAACCACTTTTGACTGCTGCTTTGCCTCCTCAGCCACCCGCATTTGATATAAAAGGGCTGCCCAATTTCTCCGGCGTTTATCAAACTTTTTAGTATCATAGCATCGGGTCTATACCGCAAATTCATACCGACCATTATTTTCCGCTTATACTTTTTAGCAGCTTCGGAAATCAGTTTGGATTCATTATATGTACGGGCTAAAGGTTTTTCAACTAATGCGTCCCTGTCAGCTTTTAAACATGCTATCGCTATTTCTTTATGAGTATTAGTGGGTGTAGCAATTATTATGGCGCTGGTATCACAGTTAGCAAGCAATTCGTTATGATCTTTATATCTTTCCTTGATATTAAATTTATCCGCTATTGTATTAAGTCTGTTTTTATTTATTTCTGCGACAGCCGTAATTTCAACATTTTCAATCCTGGTTAAATACGGAAGGTGAACTAATTGCGCAATGCCGCCCAAACCAATAACTGCAACTTTAGTTTTTCCCATTAAAAGTTTACCTTATATTTAATCCCGCTTCTACGGGGTGAGTAGTTTTATTTTCACGGAATTGTTTAATTTGTTCGGATATACCTTCAGGATCGATACCAAGCAAATGATGAAGTTCCTGCTGGGTTCCATGCTCAATAAAACGGTCGGGTAAGCCGATTCTTAAAATATCATTTTTATAATTTTTTTCTGCAAAGTATTCCAATACAGCGCTTCCGAAACCACCGATAAGTGAATTTTCTTCCAGTGTGATTACTTTTGAAAATTTTCCTGATACATCGTCAAGCAATTTATAGTCCAACGGTTTAATAAAACGCATGTTTACTACTTCGCAATTTATACCTTCAGTTTCCAATATCTCAGCAGCTTTTATAGAATAATCAACCATACTGCCGACGGCAAGAAGAACTGCATCTTTCCCGTTCTTTAAAATTTCACCTTTCCCTAATTCAATCAAGTCAAAGCCATTCTTCAACGGTACGCCAAATCCGTTTCCTCTTGGATATCTTAAAGCAATAGGTCCGTCTTTATGTTTTACGGCAGTATAAACCATATCCCTTAACTCCGATTCATCTTTTGGAGCCATAATTACCATATTTGGTACTATTCTTAAGTAAGAAAGATCAAAAGCGCCATTGTGAGTTGGACCGTCGGCACCCACAAGTCCCGCCCTGTCTAAAACAAAAACCACATGAAGTTTTTGAATGCCGACATCATGAATAATTTGATCAAAGCTTCTTTGCAGGAAAGTTGAATAAATTGCGACAACGGGGATAATATTTTGAGTAGCAAGCCCCGCAGCAAACGTAACGGCATGTTCTTCAGCAATTCCGACGTCAAAAAAATTTGCCGGATAACTCTTCTGAAGGAAATCCATTCCCGAACCATCAGCCATAGCGGCGGTTATACCTACAATATTGGGATTATCTTTTACTATTTCGGTAAGAGCTTTTCCAAATATAGACGTAAATGAAGGAGCACCCGATGATTTTTTAATAGCCTTCCCGGTTAGCTTATCAAATGGCGTTGAGGCATGTAATTTTTGTTTATCATTTTCAGCCGGTTCATAGCCTTTACCTTTTTGCGTAATAGCATGAACTAAAATCGGGCCTTTCATAACTTTTACATGCTCAAATATTTTAACAAGTTGATTAACGTTATGACCGTTGACAGGGCCAAAATACCTGAACCCGAGAGCTTCAAATAACATTCCCGGAGTAATTACAGCTTTTATTCCATTCTCCAGCCTAACGGCAATTTTTCTCAGTCTGTCCCCAAATTGATCAAGTTTTCCCGTAAGATCCCAAATTTGTCCTTTAAATTTGTTGTAATCAGGATGTGCAATCATCTCGGTAAAGTAATTTGAAATCTGCCAAACATTAGGAGCAATTGACATGTTGTTATCATTAAGCACAACAATTAAATCAGATTTGATAAAACCGGAGTTGTTCATGGCTTCATAAGCCATTCCGCCGGTCATTGCACCGTCTCCTATAATTGCAACAACTTTACGGTTTTCTTTTTTCAAATCTCTTGCTACTGCCATACCAAGCGCTGCCGATATGGAAGTTGAAGCATGCCCAGCTCCAAAAGCATCATATTCGCTTTCAGATCTTTTTAAAAATCCGCTTATACCGTGCAGCTGCCGGATTGATTTTAAGGCTTCTTTCCTCCCTGTTAATATTTTATGAGGATAAGCCTGATGCCCCGTATCCCAAACAACAAGATCATACGGTGTGTTAAAAACTCTATGAACAGCAACAGTGAGCTCTACCATACCGAGGCCGCCTCCAAAATGGCCGCCTATTTCGGCTATTGTATCAACCAAATATTCTCTAATATCAGAACAAAGCCGCTTCAACTGGGATATATCCAATTGACGAATATCTTCAGGGTAATTTACTTTTGACAAAATTTCATATTTGCCGTCATCACTCATCTTAAAAGCGCTCCAATCATTATTCTTCCGCCAACCCTTTATCGTTTAAAGAAAGTTCATCCAGCTTCTTCTTTAACTTTGTAACTTTCAGCTCAGCTTCATTTAAAATTAATATACAGTTTCTTGAAAGTTCAATACCTTCCTCATACAAGTTAATTGCCTCTTCTAAGCCAATATCATCTTTCTCAAGCAAAGATGAAATTTCTTCAAGCCTGCTCAATTTACTTTCAAAGCTATTTTTATCCGTTTTCTTTCCCATAAAGGATTTTTAATTTTCTTTTAAAATTAATCATTTAAATTATGATTTTCCTGTACAAAGCCAAACTAACTTTATGTTACTTTATTATTAACAATTACGTCACTATCGTAAAACTTTAACACTGATTCTTTATTTTTATCAAAATTTACTGACCGTGTAACAAATTTAGAATTTTGTTTTACCAGCACAAAACCTTTTTTTAACGACTTCTGAATATTATGCGCTTCAATTTGTTGTGAAAGCAGCGAAAGTTTATTCCCTGTTAGTAATAATTTTCGATCAATGTTTTGTACCAACCGGTATGTAAG
>PLNZ01000237.1 GCA_003142915.1 Ignavibacteriales bacterium
ACAATAAATAGTTAAATGATTAATCCACTTAGTAAAAAGTAATTTACCTAATATTATACCCAGAATAGAAATTACGGCAATTAATAATAAACTCATATTAATAGCTAAAATTTCATTCTATAAATTTCAATTATTTTTTTTAAGAAATTAGCTGCTTTAATTTGAAGAGGATTTCGGAATTGCTCTCTGTTAACAGCATGTTCCGACCAAAATACAAATGGAATAAATAAAAATAGAAAGAGAAAAAAGACTCCGAGAATAATTACCGATCTCTTCGGCCCATATTTTAATTCCGGAGGTATGGCTTTATCAACAACTATAATAGTGGGTATGCTTTTTTGTTCTTCTACTTTTGCCTGTTCATACATGGGCATTACTAGTTCCATAATATCCTCTTGTGTTTTAACCTCTCGATAAGCTTGTAAATATTGAATTGCAATGTCAGGCATTTCTTTAAATGGGAAAAGAATATTAGAAGTTGAACTTAAATTTGATGAATCCTTCATTTCTTGTACTTTATTTTTTAATAAATTAATCCCCGCTAAAATCCCCTGGTACTGGGGTGAATTATCCCCATATTCCTGTTTTGTAAAATAGGCATCGATTTCTTTTTTATTTAAATCGGATTCAACTTCGGCAGCGGCTTTAACTGTTACTTCCAATTGTTCGGGAACTGCAACAATCCCATATTTTTTTTGAAATTTGTATAAGGCGTCATCTGCACTTTTAAGATCATTTACATTTTGGATATATCTTCTTTCTATGAATACTCTGTTATCTTTTGCTCTCTCAATATTAAACTTGATATTTAAACTGTCCACGATATCAACCAAATAATTTGTTATCTCCGCACTTGTTTCAGGATTTTCATTAATTACACTAAAATCAATCATTCCATATTCATTCGGATCAAACGAAATATCACCTTTAAATGCTTTAATAGCTTTATCCATATTGTTATTACTAATATCATAATATTTCATCAAATTAAATTTATTGATCACGTTGGTTAAAGCAGATCTACTGTTTATAATACCCAGTATATCATCTTCGGTAGTGTTGGAAACACCGAACGCTTTTGCACCCAGGGATGCGAGAGAGGATTTACCGCCGATTAAGCTGCTCAATCCACTCAGCCCCATCTCTTCATTTGGCGGAATCATTATTGTTGCAGTTGCTTTATATTCTTCGGGTAATAAAAATGCAACAGTTATTGTAATTACAAGAACGACTATTAGGTTAAGTATTAAAAACTTCTTCCATTTAAATAAAATATATACGTAATCGGAAAATGTATGTTTTTCAATATATTGTTGTTCAGCCATAATTTTTTTGATTTAATCCGTGATAATATTAGTAAAGATAAATGTAAAGTTAATATAATTATGGCAGTTATTGCAACATTATATTTAATGAATAAGTTATTAAAAAACTATTTAATTATTGTAAATTTTTAAAACATTTTAGTAACAAGAATAGTGAATAAGAAGCACAAAAATTTTTGCACACCTGCGTAAAAGATAAAAATTTCCTCCCAAATTCATCTTAATAGTATCAGTTTTTGGTAATTGAATAATTACCGGCTTTAAAACTATAAAAATATATCCCACTTGTTAAGCTGTTTGAATCAAATTTAATTTTATAACTTCGTGCCGGTATTGCTTAATTAATCATAATTACTTTTTTTTGTCTTAGCATTTTATAGGTTTTTAAAGAAGATTATTGTACAGTTTGCTTGAATCAGGTAGACCAAAAGAATAATCACTTGATTTACTCTTTTTTTTTATCGATACTTTTAGGATCCAGGTTTTAAAATTTTAGCCAATAAGTTATTTCTTCTCCATTATAACCAATATATTAGTTTTTAACTTATTTAACATTTTTATCCCCGTCATTTTATGCCAAAACAATAATATAAAGAACATACTTTTTCTTGTATAATTCAAGTCGGAAATAAATTTTATTTCTTTTACAATAAAATCACTTTTAAGTTAATAAATTTAGCTGGAGAGTTTAATTTATGGGAAGTAGGAAAAACAGCTTCATCTTCTACATTAAATAATTTGACCAATATTTTTTTCTTAAATGAATATGGGAAAATCAATCTTGGTAAAAAAATGAGCGGGCTCAAAAGATTAGTAGTAAGGTGCACCCCATTGTTTGGACAGCTTTTGCCTTAATTTAAGGTGTATATTTTTATTTCAATACCATTTTTTTTAGAGACTTTTCTTAGATTTGTTATATAAATAATAAAATTCTTTGAGGTATGAGTGTTAATACATAAAGATTGTTCGTTTTTTAAGGGGGATATCCCCTGCAAACCGCATNNCATATCATTGTGAAGGTTGCCCCTCCTATAAAAAGATTTCCGCCAAAATTTTAATAATAAAACTCGGAGCTATCGGAGATGTTATTAGAACAACTCCCTTAGTAAAAAAGCTGCGGCAGGAGTTTCCTAGTGCTCAAATTAACTGGCTTACTTACACTCCCGATATATTAAGCAAAAATTGGGTAGATAGAATTCTTAATGTTACACCTGAGAATATTGAACTTTTAAAACAAATAAATCCTGACTGGTTAATAAATCTTGATAAAGACGGAATAGCTATTTCTCTTGCTAATTCAATAAAGGCTGATAAGAAATCAGGTTTTACAATTGATGAATACGGGCATGCAAAACCTATTTCTACAAAAGCAGAAGAACACAAATGGCTTACAGGGCTTTTTGATGATCTGAATAAACAAAATACTAAACATTATGTGCAGGAAATTTTTGAAATATGCGGATATGAATTTAATAAAGAAGAATATGTACTTGAAGTTGAATCATCCGGATTAACATGGGATATAAATAGCTCAAAAAAAGTAATTGGGTTAAATACCGGATGTGGCGGGCGGTGGACATCAAGGCTTTGGCCTACCGGACATTGGATTAAACTTGCACAGGATTTGTTATCAAATGGATATGAAGTAATATTACTCGGCGGCGAGCAGGAAGACGGGAAAAATAAATTCATTCAAAAGGAAAGCGGAGCAAAATATTTCGGTTATTATCCGTTGAAAATATTCATCGAACTGCTTAATCAATGTGATACTATTGTAACCGCAGTAACAATGGCAATGCATTTAGCGGTTGGATTGAAGAAAAATTTAATCCTCTTCAATAATATTTTTAATAGACATGAATTTTATCTATACGGTAGAGGAGAAATATTAGAACCCGATTTTGATTGCGACTGCTATTTTACACCTGTTTGTCCAAATAATTGTATGCAGTACTTGAAGCCGGAAACAATAGTGAATGCTATAACTAAACTTTATAGGGCTTAATTTTTTATAGAAATATTATTTGCCAATCGGGATTTGAAAAATAATCTTTCAATATTTTCCCAGATACTTGACTTTTAAAATATTTTCTGTATTTTTACTCACAAAAAAAGGAACTATTTTATAATCGATTTGCTACAGTAAGAAAATTTTAACTAATTTGATTACCAGTATAGCAAAGTACGCCGATTTTTGAGGTTTACTCTGATCGGTTTTTTTATTGCTGCTTTTTAAACTTTTTTATCAGGAGTCATGTCTATTGGATTAAAGATACTATTAGCAGGTAAGTGTTATTCAATAACTAGAAAGGAAGGTTGCGATGAAAACCTTAAAAGCAAAAATAGACAATCCTTTGTCCGATCTTATCAGCGATGATATTTTTGATCTCTTAACTGCCCACGGCTTAATCGATGAAAAATCCGTTAGGGACTACCAGATAAGAAAAAAATTCAAGCAAATGCGCGCCGGTAAGATAAGCGCCGGAGATGCAATTGACTCAATTCGTGAAGAATATCCGTATTTACAGTTCGATACAATTAGAAAAATTGTTTATCAGATAAGTAAATAATCACGCGGTCGGCTGAATTTTTAACTTGACAAATAAAATCAAAATTTCTATATTTAATTTGACTCTTTCAGAGGGTTCTCCCCTGCCCTTTGATGTTAAACGAGTCGGGCCCAGTGGTACCCCCATCACTGGGCTTCATTTTTTTTTAATGACGGAAATGTAAATGGCGAAACAAGTAAATAAAAGAAATGTAAGAAAACCAAGGAAAATTGTTTCACCTTTTAATATTTATTGGAAGAAAAAGAATTTTGCTTTTTTATTTATCGGATTGATAGTAATAATTATTGGTTTTGTCCTTATGTCACTTGGCTCATGGGATAGTTTCCCTTCTTTATTTATTTCTCCGGTTGTTCTTGTAATAGGGTACTTAATTATTCTTCCGGCTTCAATTCTGTTTACAGATAAAAATGAAGTGGAAAATAAAGGCGCACAGGAAATTACTCCAGGTAAAAATTAAAGGGAACATTGTTTCTTTTCTAAAAGTTCAAAATCTAATCTGATAGAAATTCCTGATTATTTACCCTGTTTTTGGAATACTATATGTGAAAAAATTATTATTGTTTTTATTTATTTTTTTATCGATTTAACGAATTTCCGGCAATAGTAATACTCTTATTACTTTACTGATTGCTTCTATTACAGTTAAAAAAGAAGCTACTAAAGACTGCCCGCATGATGGGTAAAATTATCAAAAATAATTTTTCTTAAATTGACTAGACTGAACATTGAGGACTTAACAAGACTAAACCTGCTGCTTTCAATCGAAGGTATCGGTCCGGGGAAGATTAGAAACCTGCTTTCCAAATTTCACACATTAGAAAATATCCTATCAGCCGATTTTAATTTTTTACAAGAAGTTGACGGTATAAGCGATAATCTTGCTAAAAGGATTCATTTCGGATTAATCCGGTTCGCAGAAATAAAATCCGGGATAATTAAAGAACTAGAAAAGCTTGATAAGTTGCATACATCAATTATTACAATCTGGGATAAAGAATATCCGGCTCTACTAAAAAAAATTTACGACCCTCCTTTAATTCTATATGTGAAGGGAGAGCTAATCGAAACTGATAATTTCTCAATTGCAATCGTTGGGACAAGGCTGCCGACCAATTATGGTAAAATACAGGCAGAAAAATTTGCTGCCGATTTAGCCCTGCAAAATATAACCATTGTGAGCGGCATGGCAAGGGGTATTGATTCTATTGCCCAGAGGACTACGCTGAAAAATGATAGGAGAACTATCGCAATTATCGGATCAGGAATGGACGTAATCTATCCGCCCGAAAACAAAAAATTATTTGAAGAAATAACAGAAAGAGGCGCCGTCATTTCGGAGTTTAAGCCCGGCACAAAACCCGATGCACAAAATTTCCCGAGAAGGAACAGGATAATATCAGGATTGAGTCTTGGCTGTATTGTAATTGAAACGGGGATAAACGGAGGCGCAATGCAGACCGCATCTCTTGCACTTGATCAGGGCCGTGAAGTATTTGCCGTTCCCGGAAATCTTGGAACAAGGCAGGCAGAAGGAACAAATCTTCTAATTCAAAAAGGTGAAGCAAAGCTTATCACATCAGCAGAAGATGTTCTGGTTGAACTAAATTTAAAATTGAAACCTATAATAGGAAAAAACATTCCCAGACCGCAAACAGAGCTGAATTTATTTGAAGAAAAAATAATAAACGCGTTGAATAACGAGCCTGTACAGATTGATAAAATATCTTCCTTAACCAGCTTATCTACATCCGACTGCCTTGTAAATCTTCTTTCGCTTGAATTTAAAGGACTTGTAAAGCAGCTTCCCGGAAAAATGTTTGCCTTAATTTAATTTTACAACTTTTTTAAGAAAAGGTTCTGTTTTGATTAGTGCAGATTTTACAGATAAATTACATTAGTACTTTTTTTTAGTTTTCCACAAAAACTTTAATCTCTCCTTCAACGTTTTTTCCTGTCCATTCTCTGTCGGGAGATAATATTGGGTATCCGATAATTCTTTCGGTAAATAATTTTCCAAAATAAAGTGATTATCAAAATCATGAGGATATTTATACCCTTTATGATAGCCTAAGTCTTTCATCAATTTAGTCGGTGCATTTCTGAGATGTGCAGGAACGGGATAAAGAGGTTTATTTTTAACATCCGAAAGAGCGCTTTCAATACCAAGATAAGCTGCATTACTTTTGGGAGAAGACGCTAAATAAGTTGTACATTGAGCCAGTATTATTCTTGCTTCCGGCATGCCTATTTTATCAACAGCGCCAAATGCGGCTTCCGCAAGTACTAAACCGTTTGGGGAAGCATTTCCAATATCTTCCGACGCAAGCACTACCAGCCGTCTTGCTATAAATAAAGGATCTTCCCCGCCTGCAAGCA
>PLNZ01000397.1:0-210 GCA_003142915.1 Ignavibacteriales bacterium
GAGACAGCAAAAAGAGTAATGAAAAGAAGAAATGTAGAAATGACTTCAGCGGATGAAAAACTATTTCAAAAAGTATTCGAACTAACCGGACAGGAAAGGAAAAAATAATTTGTGCCATAAGCCGGGATGCTGTCCAATATTATAAGAAAGCCTGTCTTTCTTATAAACTCCGTCCAAAGGACGGAGTTAGTATTAATAACTACACCCTTT
>PLNZ01000397.1:216-2879 GCA_003142915.1 Ignavibacteriales bacterium
ATAGCAATTTATTTTTCCAAGCGTGCGGGTAAAAATACCGAAGAATTTTTTCTTTCAGGAAGAAGCTTACCCTGGTATTTAGCCGGTTTATCGATGGTAGCAACTACTTTTGCAGCCGATACACCGCTGGCTGTTACCGAACTGGTAGCAAAAAATGGTATAGCAGGAAACTGGATTTGGTGGAATTTTGCCTTTGGCGGCTTGTTAACGGTTTTCTTTTTTGCAAAACTTTGGCGTCGTGCGGGAATAATGACGGAAGTGGAGTTCGTGGAAATAAGATATTCAGGAAAACCGGCTCGATTTTTAAGAGGCTTCAGGGCTTTATATCTCGGCATATTTATGAACATTATTATAATGGGATGGATTAATGTTGCAATGGAATCCATTCTTGTCGGTATGTTTGGCATTCCTCAAGCTCAGGTAATGTTCTATGTCTTTGCTTGTATGGCTTTAGTTGCTGTTTATTCGGCTATTTCAGGCTTGTGGGGAGTTGTAGTTACCGATTCATTTCAATTTATCTTAGCCATGGGCGGAACAATTTTATTAGCTGTAATAGTTGTTGGTTCTTCTTCTATAGGAGGCATTAGTGGGCTGCAGCAAAAACTTCCCAATTTTGTATTCAACTTTTTTCCTAACGTCTCAAATGTAAAATCGGCAGGAGGTGCATTTGCTCTCACGGTAGCTGCATTTTTAGCATATATTGGAATTCAATGGTGGGCATCATGGTATCCCGGTGCAGAACCCGGCGGCGGTGGGTACGTTGCACAACGAATGATGTCTGCCAAAAATGAAAAGCATTCTTTGTTTGCAACTCTTTTCTTTCAAATAGCACATTACTGCATTAGACCATGGCCATGGATTTTGGTAGGATTATGCACTCTGGTATTATATCCTCATTTGGGGCCTGATGCAAAACGCATGGGATATATTTATACGATGAGAGACTTTTTACCCGTCGGTTTAAAAGGACTGCTTGTTGCAGCTTTCTTTGCCGCATATATGAGTTCAACAGCAACCCAGCTCAATTGGGGATGTTCTTACGTTCTTAATGATTTTTACAGGCGCTTTATGAAGCCCGGCAAAGATGAAAAACATTACATTAAAGCTTCTCGTGTATTGACCATACTGCTTATGGTTGCATCTGTAATAGCGTCCATTTTTATACAAAGCATTTCAGGCGCCTGGAGATTTATATTGGAAACCGGTGCCGGGGTCGGACTTGTTTTAATTTTAAGGTGGTTTTGGTGGCGGATAAATGCTTGGTCGGAAATTTCTGCTCTTATCGCACCGTTTATAATTTTGCCTTTTATTAGACTTTATAATATAGAATTTCCTATCTCACTGTACTATCTGGTTGCAGGTTCAACGGTTACATGGTTAATAGTTACATTTTTAACCAAACCCACTGATGAGAAAGTGCTCTTTTCTTTTTATAGAAGAATTCACCCGGGTGGTATTTTATGGAAAAAAATTTCCGATCAACTGCCCGGCGTTAAGAGTGATACGGGATTCTTTAAAATGTTTATGAATTGGCTTTTCGGAGTTGTGCTGGTCTATTCTTTTCTGTTTGGAATCGGTAAATTAATTTTCGGCGATTATATATCGGCTTTATGCTGCCTATGTGCCGGTTTAGTTTCTATAGGAATTATTTATAAGAATTTATCCGATATCATATGGAATTAAAAAATTAAAATGCTGTTTATTAAAAAGTTATCGTTGAAAGAAGAAATATGGATGTAAATAAAAAAACAGAATTATCTAATGTTGAAAAAATATATTTACAGCATTCAGGCAAAGAATTGCTTTATTCTCCAACGGAAAAAATAGGAATTATACAGGTTGAAAATTTTCCGGAATTAGGACGCTTAACAGCCTTAAGATTTATAGAATGGGTTTTGTCTAATCCCGGCGGAGTTGTATCCTTACCGACAGGCAAAACACCGGAACATTTTATTAAATGGGTGACTTACTACTTGAAGAATTGGAATAAAAAAAATGTACGCGAATTTATAACTAATGCCGGAATAGATTCTTCATTAAAACCGGATATGCGAAATCTTCACTTTGTACAAATTGACGAATTTTACCCGGTAGATTCGTTTCAGCATAATAGTTTTTACTATTATATACGGACGTATTACTTTCAGAATTTTGAATTGGACCCATCGAAAGCACTGCAGATAAATATAAATGAAATTCCAACGGCTGAGAAACTTCCTCTTAATCAAATATTCCCCGATAAGAGCGTGGACCTGTCTCTTCGTTACAGGTACGCGAAAACAAGGCAGGAACGGCTGCAAAAACGGACGATAGAAATGGTAGATGAATTCTGTACAAATTATGAACGAAAAATACGCGAGCTTGGCGGAATAGGATTCTTCCTGGGCGGTATTGGGCCTGACGGGCATATTGGTTTTAATATTCAGGGAAGTGATCATTTTTCCACTACGCGTTTAACGGAAACAAACTACGAAACTCAAGCGGCAGCCTCCTCTGACCTGGGCGGAATAGAAATTGCCAGAAAAAGACTTGTAATTACTATCGGGCTTGATACAATTACTTATAACAAAGATGCAACTGCAATAATTATAGCCTCCGGTGAAGCAAAAGCGAGTATTGTAAGAGATTCAATAGAAAGTATTCAAAGCAACAAATATCCTGCT
>PLNZ01000339.1 GCA_003142915.1 Ignavibacteriales bacterium
TTCGTCTTGCATTTATTAAAGAATATGCACGGTTTGAAAACCTTGCACATGCAAAACAAATTGAGGAATATACGGCTCTTCCTACAAACGAAGATGTTTTTTAAGATAACTGTTTTAGAGCGGATGACAGTCTTTTATAAAAAAAATAATACAACTATTCAAGTTGCAAATTACTCCATTTTAACAATATTCATTTAAGGATGTAGCTCTAAAGTAGAAAAATATTAAATATGGAGAATAAAATTAATTCTGCAATAAAAGGAAGCATAGTATTATTTTTAGCGCTTACTTGCTTTTTAAAAGCTCAAATATATACTAATAATGACATTATAATTTGCAGATCAAAATTTAAGTTAGCTGTTGATAAAAATCTTGAAAATGAGCCTATTGGAGATGTCATTGCTTCAATCGGGAAAAGTTTTATAGGTACGGAATATGTCGAACATACTCTTGAACGTGAAGGAATCGAAACTCTTGTAATAAATTTTTCGGCGCTGGACTGTACTACCTTATTGGAAAATTCCTTAGCTATTGCGAGATGCATTAAGGAGAAAAAGACTTTCTTTGAAGATTTAAAAAAAGAATTAATAAAAATCAGATACCGTAGCGGTGTTATTAATGAATATCCATCCAGGCTTCATTATTTTTCCGATTGGATTTTTGACAATGAAGAAAAAGGCATCATCAAAAATATTTCTAAAGAAATTGGCGGCGAGCTCATAAAATTTAATGTAGATTTTATGTCTACGCATACGGGTTTTTATCTTGAACTAAGGGAATATCCCGAGTTTGTCCGCTTAATTGAGAAACAGGAAAAAGAAATAAGTAGAAGGGGATATTTTTTTATTTCAAAAGAAAATGTTTCAGGTATCGAAAAGAAAATTCATAATGGCGATCTGATTGCCATTACTTCCAATATAAAGGGACTGGATATAAATCATGCTGGTATAGCTGTCAGAATGGACGACGGCAGGATTCATTTACTGCATGCACCTAAAGTTGGATATAAGGTGCAAATAATCGATACCCCCCTCTCTGATTATCTTGCTAAGATTAAAAAAGATACGGGTGTAATTATTCTTAGGGCTTTAGAACCTCCGGAACAGGCAAAATGATATATAATTTATACTACGTGGAATAGTTTTTTATTATAATTCAATTTAATCTGACTATCCGCTTTTACTATTTATGATATATATTCCGTTTTTTTATTACTACCCCAATGTTCAAAAGGGGTTTAGGATAGTTCATCAATTGCTTTGAATATAATTGTTACACTAAAACCGTTCGTCCTTTTATAATAATGTACAATGATTTTACTATAAGCTTTACACTTTTTTCATCTCCGGCAACTCCATGTTTTTCCAAGATGAAAATTCAAATGCGGGATGCCTAACTGCTTGCAGCTTTTAAGTTTGTCAAGAAAAGCCGTTCCTGACCTATTCTGCCGCTCATTATTCTTAGAACAAAGATTAATTAATTAGTATTCATGCTTGACAACAAACTTGATTCCGGGTGATACAAGCTTTGATTTGTAAAGATTGAATCCATCATCAGTAAGAGGTTTTGAAGTTTTAAGTGAATAATAATTAGATTGTTACCATTGAATTATTTTTACTAATTTATAATTAAAAATAATGATAAAATGATTGAATTCTATTCAGCTCTTTCTCAGATTTAATATGGAAATATTAAAAACTTCCTTTGTTTTTTCAGAAAGGCTTTGGTAAATTTTATTTCACGATTCCTATTCATTATGAATAAATTATTTGCTGTAATAATAATTATAATTATAGCGTCAGTAAGCGCTCTACCCCAAGAGTCATCCTTTTATGATGCTCCTCTGGGAGGCGGAATTGGTTATACACCCGGCTGGATAATACCAGGAGTTGACGGTATTAATACTCAGCTAAAAGCCTTCGGCGTTCCCGGTATTCCCAAAAGTGGTTTTTTTACATCAGGTGGCGCAGGTTTTCTATATCTTGGAATACTGAAAAATTTTAGAATAGGTGGGTTTGGCTTTGGAGGATCAAGATCGTCATCGGCAGATTATTTTACAGACGTTTTACCGGATAATACTGTGGAAACCGGTGCGGGACAACGGGAAGCTATTTACTCTTTAAGTGGAGGTGGGTTATCTTTTGAGTATACGCTGCCCTTTGTAAAAGATATTGCGGTGTCTGTAGGCGCTTTGATTGGCAGAGGCAGTTTAAGTATAGAATTATATAAAAATTACGGCAATATTGATTGGAAATCTTTTTGGCAAAATGCCCAATCTTATTATCCGGATGCTTTAAGTTCATCGCTTAAAAATACTTACTGGATATTTTCTCCGACTTTGAATGTTGAAATACCTGCCTACCATATGCTTTGTTTTCGTGTCGGAGCCGGATATCATTTTGCTTTCGGAAACAAATGGACGTATGACAATAATCAAGATATTTTAAATGCACCTTCAAATATAAACGGGAATAGTTTTTTTATCCAAACAGGAATTTTCGTGGGATTATTTTCTTTTTAAGGAAGCAGATGAAAAATATTTTAGTAACAGGTGGCGCTGGATTTATCGGAAGTAATTTTATCAATCATATCCTTGCAAAAAGGGATGACTATTTTATTGTCAATCTTGATAAACTTACCTATGCCGGTAACCTTGAAAATTTAAAGCAATCTGAAAACAATAAAAATTATCGTTTTATCAGAGGCGATATTATGAATTCGGAATTAGTTAATTATATATTTGAAAGCTATAATATTAAATATGTTATTAACTTTGCTGCAGAATCTCACGTAGATAGAAGTATTTTAGGCTCGCAAATATTTTATATTACAAATGTGATTGGCACAAATGTTCTTTTAGAGACTGCACTGAAATTCAAAATTGAAAAGTTTTTGCAAATTTCTACAGACGAAGTATACGGCAGTTTGGGTGCCGAAGGTCTATTTACCGAATCGACTCCGTTATCGCCTAACAGTCCTTATTCTTCAAGTAAGGCGGCAGCCGATATGATGGCGTTAGCTTTTTATCATACGTACGGCCTTCCGGTTGTAATAACAAGGTGTTCAAACAATTACGGCCCTTATCAATTTCCGGAAAAGCTTATTCCTTTGATGGTTATAAACTCTCTAAACAACAAAAAGCTGCCTGTTTACGGAGACGGATTAAATGTGCGTGATTGGATTTATGTTATCGATCACAATAAAGCTGCAGAATTGGTTTTGGAAAAAGGCAAGATCGGTGAAGTTTATAATATCGGTGCAAGCAATGAAATGTCGAATATCGAAATTACAAAACTTATCCTGAAGCGCTTAGGCAGATCAGAAGATTTAATTCAATATGTAAATGACCGTCCCGGTCATGATAGACGTTATGCCATTGATTCTACTAAAATCCGGACGGAACTTGGATGGAAGCCGGAGTTTTACTTTGAAGAAGCAATAGCAAAAACAATCGATTGGTATATAGAAAATAAATCCTGGTGGGAATCAATAATCAATGGTGAATACCGGAATTATTATAAAACTCAATATAAATTGTAAAATTTACTAAATCTAATTATTAAGGTTCAATAAATGAAGAGATATATTATAGTCGCTTTAATCTTTTTTTGTGTAACTCTTGCTCAGGCTCAAAATGAAGAAAAAACAAATAATAACAATACTATGCCATATTTAACAACTCCCGGTATTAGTGTAACAATAGGTGGCTATTTCCCAATTACGGGTTCTTATCAGGCAATGATAGGTGAAAGAGCCGATGCTTTTATAACCCGTATGTTTAATCAGACTCGTGAAGGACTACTTAAAAATGCTATTCTAATGAACGATACTTATTCGGTAATGCAACAACTTAACGGATATTCATTCAGAGGTATAATATTAAAGAAGAAAAATGGTGATACGGTAAAAGTAGATTTATTGAAATTTAGAGTAACAGGAGATTTTAAATATAATCCATTTTTGGAAAACGACGATATAATAATATTTCCATCATCTGATTATCAAAGGAACTTTTTTACTGTTAGCGGCGCTGTTAACAGTCCGGGGACTTTCCCCTTTGCCGAAGGTGATAAACTATCGGATGCATTAATTTTAGCACAGGGAATTGATAAAGCCTATGAAAATATAAAAGGGATTCAGGTGGACCGGTTAAACTATAATGGCGAAAAGATGAAATCAATTATTCTCAACTTAACGGAAGACATTCCCTTAGAAAGAGGAGACAGAATTATCGTATTAGCTGCGGATGATCAGAAATTAGAATATACAGTTAACGTAATAGGTGAAGTCCGGATGCCGGGTAAAATTCCCATTACAAAAAACAATACACCGATTAAAGATGTAATAGATAAGTGCGGAGGTTTTAATACTGATGCTGATTTATATAATTCTGAAATAGTAAGAGGAGCAAATGTTTTTAAATCTTTAACATTCTCCGAGCAGATTGAAAAACTAAGAATGGGCAGAATGTCCACTTTAATTGAAGAGGATACTCTATATTTCAATATTGATGAAGCCCTCCGTTTAATAAGAGCCAACGGACTTGTAGATTTTAATAAGGTTCAGCAAGGAGATACTTCCGAAAGTAATTTTATTATGCGCGACGGCGATGTGGTATATATACCTCCGGTAATTAATTTAGTATATGTTTTCGGGCAGGTGAATAATTCAGGCTATGTGAAATATGAACCGGATAAAGATTATAAATATTATATTGAACAGGCAGGTAATCTTGGCCAAACCGCATCTGGAGACATTTATTTGATTAAAGGTAAATCCAGAGCATGGTACCTTTTGAAAGATTTAAAAGAGGGGGAGCAGAAAATAGAACCGGGAGATTATCTCTGGGCATCTAAAAAGACACCTCGAACTATATGGTGGACCCTTGATCAGGTAACCAGAATAGCAACGATAGTTACAGGATTAGCTACGTTAATTCTTCTTTATTATCAAGTAAAATAAAAAAAATTAAAATATTGATCTTATAAGCTTGACATTGTGAAAATATAATCTATTTTTGAAAGTCTAAATTAGAATTTATAATGTTCATTAGAATATATTAAAAAGCTAATTTAAAATTTGAAATATTGAAATGACCTATTGACTTTATAGGAGATAGGAAGTAAATTAGAAGCCCTCAATTATTGAGGTTTTTTAATGTGTTCTTTGAAAGAGTGAGTGCATTTAACCAGTCAGTTAAATGGTTTCAACTAAGCGTCTAAACGCCAAGATTACAAAAAAATTAAACTCTACTACGGAGAGTTTGATCCTGGCTCAGGACGAACGCTGGCGGCGTGCTTAACACATGCAAGTC